>JANLTA010000802.1:0-4566 GCA_031362705.1 Gemmataceae bacterium
GGTAATCACGATATAGCGACCGTCTCCTGACATTCCATATGCGGCATATGCCGCACCGTTGCTCGGCGCGTTGGCATTTCCGTTGATGTGGTCAACCAGCGCTAACTGTCCGGTTGCGACACTGTATGCGTACGTGTGCCATGGCGTGTCTGGGACCGAATTCACAAAAGTTGGCAACAGGTCGACGGAACGACTTGAAAATACCACCACCTGCCCATCCTGCGAAATCAACACCCGCCTACCGCCGGATTTATCTCCAAGGCTAGCTGAACTGTGCTGATGGGTAATCAATTGACAAGCGTGCGAAAATCGATCAAACAAGAAAACATTAGGGGTATTTCGAGTAGCATTTGGATTGACCATTGCAGCAATCAGGTCGGTCGAGTAGCTCTCAAATGCCACATAGCGTCCGTCCCCGCTAATTGCTGGGTTCTGGCTGGCATCGTTGGCGGTCGTTGTCGTTGTTCCGACTTTACGACTAATTAATTCCGTTTGGTTTAACAGGCGATCATAGACAAACACATCTGTCCCGCCGTAAAAACCGTCGTTGCTGTCCGCTTGGCCGACGATCACGTTTCTTCCCGAACTCACGAATACCGTGAATCGCCCATCGGACGACGCCGTGGCATCAACAAATGCGTTTGAAGTCGTGTAGGTGCCACCGGCACTGGCATCGGACAACATTGATGTGTCAGTCCGGCTTATCAGTGAATTCAATGCGGATGGGACCATGCGATCGTGCAGCCGTTCCACACGCAGGTCAACGCATCGCAGCGCCAAATAACCTCTCATTGAACTAACCATAGCACAGTCTCCGAATCGGCACAAAGTTGAAGCATGAAATTGGCTGCCAGTCCCGGGCAAGGGGCTAGCAGTCGTTTTCTTCGGACTTTTAGGCATCTTTTTCTACGGAACACCGTTAAGTTTCGGCACGCCCTTCTCAGACTCAGGGTGTGCCACCCAACAACTTTTGCGGTTCCGCGCAGCTGCCGCATCGCCATTAGAGATTAGGCAGCTTCATCTTCGGCCGGGAACTCGTACGCCCCGATATCCGCAAAGATTCCGAGTACCCGTGGATTTCCGGTGTCCCGTTGGTCCGTGGTCAGGCCCAGGGTATTTCGGCCCTTATCAATTGCCGAACTACCGGTCATCAATGCCAATGTCTTGGTAGGCCCGCCATTGTTGGCCAGTCCAGCGGAACTGAATATTGGCGTGGCACCCGAATCTAGCACCACATTGGTGCCCAGGCCGGAAGGGTCAAAGCCATTGCCGTAGGTAGCCGTTGGAAAGAGGTCAAAATCTCCTGTTACTGCCTTCGTTCCCTGCCCGCCAATGTCGGGACCTCGATCCACATTCAAGGAATTGCAGGTATTTGTCGCAACAATCGAACTGTCGAGATAGATCTTGTCGTTGTCACCGAAATCTTGAAAAGCAATGCCACCGCCAAAATACTTCTCGGTACTAGAAGTTGGCGAGTGAGACGCGGAATTGGCCGCAATCGTGCTGTTGTAAAGCTTGAAAGAAGTCGCCCCAATGGCTGAGTTCGCTTTGACGAAAATACCGCCGCCCCGATCCGCCTTGTTCCCGTAGACCGTAACATTCCGGATGTTGTAAGTCGCATCGCAAATCGCGCCATTGGGGTAGAAGATGCCGCCGCCGTTGCCGACGGCCTCATTGTTGTTGATCGTACTATTCTTGATGATGACGCTTGCACCTCGATCATTCGTGATGCCGCCGCCACCCCTCGAATCATCCAGTGCCCGATTGTTTTCAATCGTCGAGCGGTTGATGGTGAGAGCGCCGCTGGTTTTGGAACTGCCGGTGCCCAGGCTGTAAACGCCGCCGCCGGAGCCGGCCGTGTTGCCGGCGATGGAACAAGTGGTGAAGGTCACCGCGCGGGAAAGCGTCGATTCCTCCGGAATCACGCTGTCCACGAACACGCCGCCGCCCCGGTCGGATGAAATGTTCTTATCCAGCGTGCAGGTGTCAAAAGTCACCGTGGCGGCGGAGTTGATAACGGCGACGCCTCCACCCTCGGCGGCCGTTCCGCCGGTCAACTGCGAGTTCTTGACGCTGATCAGCCCGCCAGTCGTGTCTTTAATGATCATATTCCCACCGCGAAGTGGCATCGGATTGAGACCGTTCGGAATATGATTGTTTCCATGATCCAAAACAGAATCTTGGATAGTCACGTTGCCGGAAGTGCCCTCAATGGCGAGATTGCCGCCATAATTCGCAAAATTGGCATGGATACCACCTATTTCAAATCCTAGACGGATTTTTGACATGGACACGGTCGGACTTTGGCCATCCCGCGCGCCGATGTAAATCCCGCCGCCGATCCCGTAGTTCGGGCCGCTGTTGATGTCGTTTCTCGCGCCGCCTGACGTCATGACAAACTTGGAGTCGACGGTCGCCGTCGGCGTCACCTTGGATTCCAACGACACGGTGCCGCTGCCCACGATGCAGATGCCGCCGCCCCGCGCCTGGGCATAGCCTTCATCAAAGGTCGTGTCGCGCACGATACTTGGATTGGTCGTCGATACATGAAGGAAGCGAATGCAACCGCCTTCCACCGCCATCGGCGGGTTGTTTACGTCTCCAAAGAGGTCACACGAATTCATGAACAACGAACCCGTCGACGTGGCGATTTCGACGGCACCTCCGTTCGTGGCGGCGTTGGTGGTGAAATGGGAAGTAATAATGGAGGTGGCCACCACCGAATAAATTGCTCCGCCGTTGCCAGTCGCGGTGTTGCCTGCCAGCGATCCCGAGCCGAAGGTGCAGTCTTCGGAATACAAACTGCCGCCGCCACTGGCGATGATGGCTCCGCCATTGCCGCCAGCCATGTTGCCAGTGAATTGCACATCGGTGATGTTGGCGATGCTGTTTTGGAGAAAAACACCGCCGCCATCCTGCGATGCCGAGTTCCCAGCTATCGAAGAACTGTCCATCGAAAGCTCGATGTCCTCCGCATAAATTGCGCCGCCATGCGCCGCAGCGTTGTCGCTGAAGTCGCACCGAGTCAATGAAGTGTCACGTCCATTGGAGATAAACATCGCGCCTCCGCGATCGGCCGGGGGCACGACATTGCCGTTGGTCATGATCACATCGCTGATGGCCACATCAAAAACGGCTGACGTTCCGTTCTCGATAAAGAAAATACGACTCTTTGTTTTGGCATCGATGACAACGCTTGCCGCGGGTCCCGTGATTGTAAGGGCGTCGGTGATTGGCAGGTGTGTAGCATTGGCGATTGTAATTGTCTGTTGCGAAGCGAAAACGCTGGTGCTGAAGACGATCGTGTCCACGCCATAAGTGCCAGTCACATGCCCTGACAGACTGGGATTGAAATCGGAATCCTGATTCGCCGACAGGATGGCCTCACGAAGTGTGACCTTGCTGTCGCTCCCGTTGGTGTTGTCCGACGCCGAATCTACAAGAATGGTCGCTGGTACATCGCGCTCTTCCAGTCGGAGCACACCCAACCGCGAACGGCGGCTGACTCCTTTCGCTTGGTTGCCGCCGAAGGCGGCGCGGAGGACGCTGGAACGGAGCGAAATGGGGGTGAACATTGGGGACTCTCCTATCGAAGCGACGACCTGTCACGACGGGAACCATTCCCATTGTGGGCAGACGGTCGCGTTTCGAACCGTGTTACGCAATGAATCTGAGAATCTAAGGTGCTAATCAAACGATGGTTGAAAAACAGCCGCCCGGCGCTGACGAGAGCGCCAAACGTTGCAAAGCATTCCAGAGATGGCAACTGCCAAGGCATGGGCAGAGGCTGGTAAGCTGTAGGAACTGCGAGACCCTCTGATTTTCAGTAGTTCGGGCGAAACGGCAAGTAGCGGCTAGAAAACCTCGTAGGACATTCTTCCAGTCACATTGCCCGCCGTCGTCGTTCCTCGTCTGGCTACATCCTCGTATTCGGCCCAGGCATTTTCAATGTCAGTAGTACGACGTGGAGTCAGCCTTCCGATGCGATTCTCGCGGCCACGTTGAGACGCCAAAAGGGTAGTGTCTCAATTTGCCACGGCGCGAGAAATCGACGGATGCGAAGTGACTTCATCTTCTTTGTGTTTTCCTTTGTGTTCTTTGTGTCTTTGTGGTGAGTTCTTAAAACCAACCACAAAGGCACAAAGGGCACGAAGGAAGCACGAAGAAAACCAAACTGAGACACTCCCGGCAAAAGAATCCGCAACCGACCTATTGACATTTATTTTCTTATAGTGTATATTTGAATCGTATCGGCACCACACGCCGGTGCATTGCGATGTGTTCGCCAGACTTGGTACCGGTTTGGTGTATACATCGATCGCGTGAATGCATAGGCCGATGCGCCACGCGATAGGTTTCTTATTCTCCTCCTTTTTTAGGGAGGGGAATAGGACGTAACCCTCCCCTGGCCCTCCCTGCGAGGGTAGGGAGGCAGAGGAGATCGGCCGGTAGTGAAAGGTGATGCGGCGGGGCGGTAATGACCAGGCTCTGAGTCGCTTAATCCTCCACTCCTACCACTCCCTCGCCAACAGCGACACCGGTCGGGGGCATCAATCCCCGGCGCGG
>JANLTA010000288.1:0-3718 GCA_031362705.1 Gemmataceae bacterium
CGTTGTCGCCAAAACGTTTGCCGAACGTGCGATTGAGACGGTGGCGAGCGCCGCTGGCGTGTAAGATCTCGTGCAGCCGTGTGGCTTCGTAGCTCTCCGTCGCGCTCGATGTCGGTGTTCCCTTGAAGTATTCGCGTGGTGGCATCTGCACAAAATCGCCAAGTCCGTTGTCGCTCGGCTGGCGATAGAAGGCACGCGTCCCACCTTCGCGCACCTCGATTTTGGTATTGGCGACGAAGGCGTCGACGGTGGCTTGCCGCTGTGTCTGATCGACCATCAGCACACTCTCGGGCTTGGTGTAGTTGTCGACCTGCTCGATGTTGAACACGTAGGCAGCCTTCGCATACATGCGGCGGCCGTCGTCGTCGGCGGTGGCGTCGGTGGCTCCGCTGGCTGCGGCATCCTTCGGCACCCATTCGCCGTATTTGACGATCAGTGAAGACTTCTCGCCGGCGCGTACCTGTGCGCCGAGTTCCTGCCATTGCTTGTAGGTCGCCCAGATCGCGTGCTCGAACTTCTTCTCGTCAGCATCGATCCACAGCGAGGGGTTCGGGGAGCAACGGAACAGAAAGTCGGGTTCAGCGGTTTTCGGCACGCCTGGGCGACCTGAGTCCCAGCATATCGCCTTCCGCTTCTCCCTCAGCAGCAGCCGTTTCGGAACATATAAAGAACGGTGCTGCCATGGGCCAGCAGTTGGCGCAACCTGAGACGGGCGCACTCAAGTGCTTGCGTCTGCAGATAGAGATAGTGTGGACGGAGGGACGCTGGTTGTGAATATTAGCTCTTTTTGATCGACAACTGGAGCGCCGTCACTTCAGCGACGCGCCGTGGCGAATTAGCCTCACTCAAGGCGAAAATTCCTTCTGAAGCTTGTAATGCACAGACATTTGGAGACAGTATCTACATGTCTTCGTCTCAGAAGCGGCGTGTTACAAGTGGCCGCAATACTGGTGTAGTTCAATGATGCATAACCGTCGTGATGCCCTGTTTCTATCTGGCGGCGCGTTGGCGTATTTGGGGCTTGGTCCGACTGACGGGTCCGCTGCGGTGCCATCGCAACCTCTGTATTTCGCTCCGCAACTTGGGATTCGGCCGCGTGGTGGGTCAGAGAGGCATATCGTCCACATCCTCACGTCACTAAGTTGCACTGATTGCTACGGGTTCTTTGGAAGTGTTCTTGTTCCTCTTTTAAAAGACGAGTCCATTTCAGGCACGACATGGGTCTTCACCCTAATTGCACGCAATCCGGGTGATGTTCGACTCATCAAGGCATTCATGCAAATCAACAGACGCTCTCGTCTGCGAGCGTTGTTTGCAGTAATGGGAGCTGGATACCGAAATCTTCCGAACTACAAAAAGGGCAATGCGCAGCGCATCCTCAGTCGATTTCCGCGCGACGCACCATATGACGAAGGGCAAGTTGAGATCGGAATAATATTAGCAAACAAATACTTCTCGGAGCAACTCGATCAAAACGATACCCCCGGCGTCTATGTCGACGAGAGACGAGTGCCGTTCAACCGCAGTCCTTACGCGAAGTCGGAGCCAGAGAACACAGCAGCAATATTAAGGATGCGACTTCTCGGCTGATACCAAGCATCCAAATTGTGGAGATATCATCATGGCAGTGTCAAGGCGCTTTGCGTTGTACTTTGCGGGCGCAGCCAGCACAATTGCAAGTACAAGCATGTCAACCGAGGCTACAGCATGCGCAGGAGGATCAGCCGCTGGCGCGGCCGCCGGCCTGAATCCAAACTCGCCGGCCCAAGCCCTTGTTAATATGGGTTATGGAGCGTTCAATGTTGTCGGAGGAACCTTCGCGCTTGCTGTTGCACCAAACCGCGGGCATTCAATGATTGAAAAGGGACAGAAGTGTTTCCAGGAGGGCTTAGAGGGCTTCACGCCCACTGGTGAAGCGGCGCAAGCTATCAAAGATTTTGATGGCAACTAAGCTCGATGCCTTTAATCCAGAACTCGCCAAACAATTCCCGCTTAAGTTGCGCCATCGGCACAGAGTTGAGCATTGTGCCAAGGTTGACTGCACGCACGGTCTAGCCCTAGCAGCGGACGTTCCGTCGTGATCCGCGCCGTCGTAAAATCGGAGCACTTTCGTGCCGGGTAGGCTCTGGCTATGCAGCGGCCTCGGCGGCCGACAAGCAGCGGTAAATCGTCGTCTCGTGAACGCCGAACGCGTCGGCCACCTGCGGCACTGACTGGCCCTCATCGATTAGGCGCAAGGCAAGGACGATTTGCTCGGGCGTCAGTTTCGGCTTGCGGCCAAATTTGACGCCGCGCTTCTTTGCGGCGATGCGTCCGAGGCTGGTGCGGTCGCGAATGAGTGCCCGCTCGAACTCGGCAATGCCGGCGAACACGGTCAGCACCATCTTGCCCGCCGGCGTCGTCGTATCGGCCCATGGCTCGCCCAACGATTTCAAGCTGGCGCCGGCGGCCGTGATCTGCTCCGCAAGTTCCAGAAGGTCACGCGTTGAGCGCGCCAGACGGTCGAGCCGAGCGACGATGACAACGTCGCCATCGCGGAGCTGCTCGATCATCCGCCGCAGTTCGGGGCGGTCGGCCCGTGCTCCTGATTTCTTCTCCTGGTAGGTCCGGCGGCAGTTGGCGCCCTTCAACGTCTCGAGTTGCAGTCTGAGGTCCTGGTCGTCAGTCGAGACTCGGGCGTAGCCGATGTTCATCGTGGGGATAACCTTGCAAATATGGTTGCACAACCATATCGTTGTGCGGCTAATTTTTGAAAGTCCAAATCCCCAGGTTTTCGGCACCCGTTCGTGGTCCTGCAAAACTTAGGAGTTTCGCAAGGCGGCCGCCATGCCTGTGAGCTTTCTGACCGAAGCGCAGCAGCGCCGATATGGCCGGTTCGACGGCGAACCGTCGGCCGACCAGTTCGCCCGGTACTTCCACCTCGACGACGCCGATCGCGATCTCATCAGTCGCCGCCGTTGGGACCACATGCGCCTCGGTTTCGCCTTGCAGCTCGGGACCGTTCGATTTCTCGGTACCTTCCTCGACGATCCAACGGCCGTGCCGCCCGGTGTCGTCAAAACCTTGGGCGGTCAGATCGGTATCCGCGACGCGGCCGACCTGGCGCAGTACACGAAAGGGAACGCTCACTGGCGCCATTCCGGTGAAATGCGTGACAGGTACGGATACCAGGAATTTTCCGATCCGAAGATGCAGTTCCGGCTCAACCGCTGGCTCTATGCGCTCTGCTGGACCGGCACCGATAGGCCGAGCGTTCTGTTTGATCGGGCGGTCGCCTGGCTCCTCGCCAACAAGGTGTTGCTGCCCGGCCTGACCGTGCTCGAGCGCGCCGTCGCCCAGGTGCGCAGCCGCGCCAACGAGCGACTTTGGCAACGGTTGACCAGCGCCGTTTCGCCGGAGCAACGGGCACGCCTGGAAGCCCTGGTCGTGGTCCCGGACAACGAACGAGTGAGCCCGCTCGACCGTTTGCGGGATGGTCCCGTCCTGCATAGCCCTGCCGAGCTGGGGCGGGCCGTGGAGCGGCTGCAAGAAGCTCAAGCATTGGCGAGCGGCCTTCCTTCAATCGACAGGCTGCCAAAGTCCAGGATCACCGCGTTGGCTCGTTTTGCCACCGCAGCGAAAGCGCAAGGTGTCGAGCGCCTGCCTGATGATCGCCGCGTCGCCACCCTGCTGGCCTTCGCGCGCTCGCTGGAAGCAAGCGCCCACGACGACATGCTCG
>JANLTA010000808.1:0-5089 GCA_031362705.1 Gemmataceae bacterium
TCTCGATGAATGCGCTCGGTTGTTGAGCCAGGTTGAATCGCTCGACATGATGTCCCTGCGATTTCAGCCAATCGAGGTCGGCGGCAAATCGTGGTAACACGGGATCGACTTGGGGTCCACAAACGCCCGTCGAGCAACACATCGGTTTGTCATAGACCTGTACTTTTTTCATCACGGTCTCCTTGAATGATGGACGGTTGTGGAATTGGTCGACCGATTTGCCGGCATGGACCCGAACGCTCACCGCATGCGGATTCGCCTCATAACTCCGAAGGACTTGCATTCGTGTCGTGTGCAAGAATTAGCATATAGCTGCGTGACGCACCCCGCCCTCCGCCATCTTCCTCCGGCAGGTATTTCCCGTGCGGAGATAAAGGACGCTAGTTATGGGACTTACCACACTAATTGCAGTCGCTGCAATCATAATCAGCCAGCTTTGCAAGATCCGCTGACAGAGGATTCACCTCACGCAGGCACGACTTCACACATCGCAAAAGGTTTTTGCGGAGGCCCGCGACACCACGAGCAACGCGGTAGTACTTCCACTTGCCGGCTACACGGACAGAAACCAGTCCCGCCCGGCGAAGGTACGCTAAGTGCCGCGAAATCTTCGGTTGTTCTACTCGCAGAAGTGAGCATAGATCGCAAACGCAGAGTTCGCGATCAATGAGCAGATTTAGCAACCGCAATCGCGTTGGGTCCGCGAATGCTTGAAAAACAACAGTAGAATCTTGGATCATCGCTTTCATATTCACCTCAACAGATATGAGTTTAGAGGAAATTTAAGTCGCGGACAAGCGGTGGCGTGCTGTGGTACTTCATTATTCGTGCAATAGCGCACATATTGGCCGACTCGATCAATTGGTGTTGCGACAATCCGATGCATGGTCTAGGTTCGGCTGCTCAGAACGTATACGGTTAAGCGAATATGTCCTAAGAGAGATGGAGTGCCTGCGATTCCGCAGACAACCCATTGCCGGAAGTCGATTGTTGCAAGGAGCCGAAGATGATGCGTTTCCACAGAATTATGGCGAGCTGCATTGGAGTCGCGGCGTGGGTGTGTGCCGTTGTGGAATTTGGAGGGGGAACCCCATGTTCGGCTCAACCAATGGACGTGAGCGCTACAGCCGAGCCCGACGGCCGGTACCAGTTCCTGGTTTTTTGGAAGCAAGACGACGCGGCCACCGTTGCCGCCAAGGAGAGTGTGACGGGTTTCGTGGCTGGCCTAAAAGATCAATGTGTCATTTCCGTCGTACGTTTCGGCGACCCCGCCCAACAACACCTCGTCAAGAAATGCTCTGTTGAAAGGGCACCGATGCCACTCATCCTCGCGATCGCGCCGAATGGCGCCATCACGGAGTCGATCATGCATCCGGTCGACCGCTCAAAGTTGGCAAATGCGTTGGTAAGCACGGCAACCGCCGACTGCCTCAAGTCCATGCAGGACGGAAGGATGCCGAACGAGCCAAGTCGAGTGATCGACGAAAAGCGCGGCGTAATCTTCGCCGTCAACTCCCGTCGCAATGATCTTGTGTCCGACTCATTTCATGCCCGCGAACCGCTACGCGGCTCGCGGAACTCACCGCCGGCGGTCGCCCTCAAATCAAAAACCCTACCTGCCGTTCGTCGGACGGTAACGGCGTAACCGATAACTCTTTGACCTCGCGGAGCGACGGAGGAATGGAGCCGAAGGTCTTGGCGTCGCACGCATGTCACGCAAAATCCACGCCTCCTCCCATCACTTTCCATCCGGGACTTGGACACCCCCGTTTCGATTCCGGCTGCCTACCTCCAAACCCTGCTCCAACTGCGTCCAACGCGTCACCGTGACGCGGTTTTTACTGGCTACACCCAAGGCAGCGGAGCCACAAATCTACGGAAATGTCAATGTTGCAAGTCGAGCAATAGCAACGACTTGTAGATTTGGGACGCGATGTGCTAAGTCCCGCGATTGTGAGAGTCCGAGAGTAATTTGAGAGGCTTTGGCAAGATAATGGCGCACACCACGTCCCGAAATCTTGGCAGGGACATTTCTGTGGACGTGCGAAAACGCCCGCAACATACGCGTAAAACGAACTAGGCCCGCTGAACAGGTTCAGCGGGCCTGACTTGTTGGCGATCGGTATTAAGAATCTGGCTTATGGACGGCGGCGCGCGCGTACGCATATTTCGCGACCATTTCTTGTAGTGTCTCGTGTGAGCGTCGGTGATTCGTCGTCCTGAAAAGTTCATCGCTCTCACTTCGTGACGACAACTCGTAACTTCATTCCGCCGGTTTTCCGTTAACTTAGTTCTTGTACACGTCATCATCTTGTGATGCTCGCTCGTCACAGCTTCCAACCGTTTTGTGCTTCAACCTAGTTGTTGCACACGACGCGGCGGGCACCGTCGATGGAGACGCCGCAAACATGTCACCGACGTACTTCGAAAGGCATTGTAGGTGTTCCCCGCTTCGACCGATCACGTCGTCGAAGCCCACCGGCGTCCAGGATTCCTAGTGCAGCTGTTTCTGGAGTGCGATGGCCTTGTCGGCCTGGGAATGAATCTTCTTGACCACTTCCGGATCCGAGGAGGTGAAAAGGCTGATCACGCCGTTCGTGGTGTTGATCGACTGTTGCGTCGCGCCGGCCTTATGAAGGTCTCCCATGGATTCACAATACGAACAAAGTTTCACCTTATCACCACGCTGTATTTCGGCCTTCACCTTCTCCACGTTCTTCATCATCTTTTCGTGCATCGACATGAAGTCCTTGACTTGCTCCTTGGGAACGGATGAAACGCAGATCATTCCGTTGTCAATCTTGTGCGTCTCCCGTGTCATCTGACCCAATAGTTCCGGATGCTCGGCCATTGCACAGCAGACGGCGCAATTCTTCATTTCGGCCAGTTGACCCGCATCGGGTTTCTCTCCGGCGGATACCCAAGGCGCACAACATGTCAGCAGCCCCACAAACACGATCGACATTGCCATTCTCATTGCAAATCTCCCATTGCGAAGTAAGTCGAACCCACACACGCCTCGGCATCCAAAATTCCCGTTCGGGGCTCCATTCTCGAATCGCCACTCGATGCAGTTGCCGAACGCGAAAATTTGGATCACACGGAGGCGTATGTCAACGACGCAAAATTGATGCCAAAGCTGGAATGAATTACGGAGTTTGGGGCCGTATGCCCTTGGACCTTCAAGGTACGTTCATCGATCGCCTTGGTGGCGTATCTCTTGGGTGGTTCAGGCAATTTGCGAACTGTAGAGCGACCCTTTTGCACGGGTGCAACGGGGTGCTGCCATCCTAATTCGCAAGCGCAACTCGTTGGCGCCAAGATAAGCAATGCGAGGGTACTACGATTTACTGCCGCGACGTTTCCAACATGGGATGAACAAGTTTCGACAACTCGGCGTGGAACATCTAAACCACACACGCAAATCGTTGGGAAAAGCGGCACCTCCGCTGGAAGTGCTGCCGCTTCGACGACGCGTGGTAAGACTGTTCAGCGACAATCGGCTTAATCTGACCTAAGTGGGGCGCGATTCGGCGAGCAGCTTCATCAAGGTGGCGTGGTCCACTGGTTTGACCAAATGGCCGTTGAACCCTGCCTCTGCTGACTTGCGGCGGTCTTCCTCTTGACCCCATCCAGTTAAGGCAATCAGCGTCACGGCTCGGCCCCACGGCTGTTCCCGAATTTTCCGGCAGGCTTCGTAGCCGTTCATCTTCGGTAGCCCAATGTCGAGCAGCACCAGGTCGGGCCGAAAACTTTCTGCCGTTTCCACCGCCTCAAGGCCGTCGAAGGCGGTCTGTGTTTCGTTGCCACTCAACTTGAGCAGCATGGAGAGTGTCATTGCCGAGTCCCGGTTGTCATCGACCACCAGGATGCGGCGCGCGAGGAATTGACTCGGTTCGGTCACGGTCTTTACTGGGGTTGGCGGTTCGGGCGATTTCACCAAGATCGGCAGACGTACGACGAACTCACTCCCCTGACCGATACCGGCGCTGTGGACCTCAACCGTGCCGTCGTGCAATTCCACCAACGATTTCACCAGCGATAGACCAATACCCAATCCACTAACCGAACGCTCCAGCGAGGTATCGACCTGCATGAACATTTCAAAGATGTCGGGAAGCTGGTCGGCGGCGATGCCGATGCCGCTGTCCCGCACTCGAATCACGGCTTGTTCGCCATCTCGCTCAAGTGTGAGCCAAATCCGGCCGCCCTTGTCGGTGAACTTGCAGGCGTTGTTCAAGAGGTTGCCGACCACCTGAGCCATCCGGGTCGGGTCGGCGTTCAAGTAAATCGGCTGCTGAGGCACGGTGACGTTCAGGTCGTGATCCATGAACTGCACTAGTGTGCGAGCGGCTTCGACCGCGTGATGCACGACGGACGCCAGTTCGATCCCCCCCTTGCGGAGTTCGATCTTGCTCCGGCTGCTCCGGCTCACGTCGAGCAGGTCATCGACCAGCCGCACCATCTGTCCGATCTGACGCTCCATCATCTCAGTCGCCGACGCGACAGCCGCACTGTCTCCACTCGATAATTTCAGGATTTGCACAGCGTTTCGGATCGGGGCCAGCGGATTGCGGAGTTCGTGAGCCAGCAACGCCAGAAACTCGTTCTTGCGGCGGTCAGCCTCCTTGAGTGCCTCTAGGAGGGCGTTCAATTTTTCATGGTGACGTTGCGTCGTGAGGTCCGTTACGAGGAGTCCGACCGCTGCTCCGAAGTCCGGAGGAAGGGCGTTGAGGGTGAGAAACACAGGGACCAGCGCGCCGTCGGCATTCTGCACATGACTTTCACCCTGGCTTAAACCGGCGCGGCCTTGTTTCAGCAAGGTGTCGTAAAAAGTTTGCTCATCGAGTGGGATGAAGTCGCGGAAGGCGGCGCCCATCAGTCGCTCCAGCGGTCTGCCCACCAAGTCGGCAAAGCGGCGGTTGCAATAAGCGATGGTGCCGCCGTCGCTGAGCGTGAGTGCGCCCTGCTGCATTTCCTCCACCAGCAGTCGGTAAGGACGGTCTGCGGACTGGAGTGTGTAGACCCGAGCCCCGTTCGGCTCTTCGATTACAAACGCATCTACGGCACCGCTGCGAATGGCCCGAAT
>JANLTA010000323.1:0-2422 GCA_031362705.1 Gemmataceae bacterium
TTGAGTGAGCTGGCCGAGCCGCAATTTGCGAGTGCAGAGCCCGCCTTCGCCCTGCGGGATTCGGCGCGGCATTTTCGTTTGCTGTGCGAACGAAAATGGTGGGCGTGACAAGGATCGAACTTGTGACCCCTACGATGTCAAGGACCCGGAAGATTGAATTTTTGATGCCGTTTGGTGGAAAATCAACGCGTTAGGCGGTCGCTCGCGAGTGAACACATGCCGAACACGGTCGTTTTTGCTCCCACAGCGCTCCCACAGATGGGAATTGTCCGTGTACGTTGTATCCCTGTCTCCGCGATGCCTCGACGTGTGAATCGGCGCCGGCATTTGACCCCGATCGGCATCTGGTTGACCCTCGTGGTAATCGTTGCGGCGAAGAAAATCGCGGCTTTGCACCTAATGACCCTCGGCCGATCGGGGGCATCCCAGTAAGCCGATTCACATCTTACGAGCGGAGGGGTTGCTCGAAAGCGGTCACCCGCCTTCGGTCACCGGATCAGGCAGGAATTCGCCGCATCTCGGACATAGCGGCCCCTGCTCCAGAGACACTGCGTCAGGGTCGTGCCCAGTTCGTGCGACCGTCGGTCATCGACCGAAGCCATTGGCTCATATAAACTGACTGCCAATCGGAACGCGAAGCCCGCGTGACGCGTGATTATTGTTTTAAAGGAGCAATACCGATGAAGATAACAGCACTAGGCCACGTTGTGTTGCGGGTGACGGATCGAGCGCGGGCTGAGCGATTCTACAACGGAGTGCTCGGCTTGCCCATCTGCGCGCGATACGATGAGAACGGAACAAAAATGGCTTTCTTTACACTGGGCAATCATCACGACTTTGCAGTGATGGAGGTTAGCGGCGAAGGAAGCAGCCAGAGCGAAAGCGCAGTCGGACTGCATCACGTTGCCTTCAAAATCGGCGACACCCTCGATGAACTCCGTGGAGCCAAAGCGAAACTCGAAAGTGCGGGCATAACTACGACCCCAATCGACCATGAGGTAACCAAGTCGCTTTATTTCTCAGATCCCGATGGCAACGGAATCGAACTTTACGTCGATGCGTCCGATGCCTGGCGTCGAGAACCGCAACGTGTTGCCCAAATATCGCCGCTGGATTTGTGAGCCGTCCGGGTCAAGAGTCTCTCTCAACACCGATCATTTGCGACCGGCAAGCTCGACTCAGTCCTGCCATTCGCCGTATCGCAGGCGAAGGGCAGGAAATCGCCGCATTGCGGACATTCGTAACCAAGTGGAAATGCCGGAAACTAAACCATCGCGCGCGGAGTCAATTGACCCTTATTGCGGCTTGCCTCGACGACCCGCCTGACGGCGTCAATGACCATGTCGGGGGCGTCCATATTGATGTTGTGATTAGCGTTCTCTGCGATGACAAGCTCGCTGTTGGTTGAGATGGCCGCCAACCGTTCCTGGGCCTCGCGAAACCCGACTTCAAGCGTCGCGAACATGCCGGGGAACGGTTGACCGTGGGCGATCACTACAAGCGGCAGGCCGCCAAGCGATCCGAATGTTCCCCGGGATCGGTGTTCCCGCGGGGTGCGCGTGATCGAGGCGAGCTCGTCCGCCGCGGCACGCAATGCCTTTACGCGAAACGCCATTGGCCACAATCGTTGCGCTTCAGCCGAGAGATGCGGCTCATCCTTCTCATCGGCGCCAGCAAACGCGGACACCACGCGTACGATGCCCGTGCGCATGACGAATGTCGCGGCAGTGAGTATCCAGCCACACTTGGCGATGACGCTCGCATAGCGACCGCCGAACAACAGTTCCTCGTCTGGGGTATCGACGAGCACCATGCCCGCAACATCTGAAATACGATCACGGGCAAACAGCCGTGCTATTGCGCCACCATACGAATGCGCCACCAAAACATGTGGACCCGGCACTTTACCTTGGGTGAGAACTTTGTGCAGTTCGACCGCTCGATCTTCGATGCTCCGCGGGCCAGGGAACAAGTCACTCCACTGATAACCGGCTCGGTCGTAAGTGCAGACACGGGCGAAGGTCGCAATCTTGTCCTGCACAAACCACCAAAGCATCGACGGTTCGCCCGCTCCGGTTTCAATGACAACAGTTGGGCCTGTTGAATTTCCTTTAAGAAGTATGTGGATTTTGCGTCCACCCAGATCAATCAGTTGTCCAGGCGGCAGGAGCATGGCTTATCGCGTTGTCCCAGGTTACGCTGGATTTGAGGTTGCGATGGCGTCATGATCCGCTCCGGTGGCCAAGAAGCAGCCCTCTCTTTTGGAATTTCAGCGGCGCTTTCCGAATGAAGGGAATTGCGCCCGGTTCCTGCTTCAGCGCCGCTGGCCGGATGGTTTTATTTGCCCGGAATGTTGTGGGACACGATTTTGCCTCCTAAAGAGCCGCGCCTATACCTATGAGTGTGCCGGTTGCGGTCGACA
>JANLTA010000324.1:0-21820 GCA_031362705.1 Gemmataceae bacterium
TCAGGCTGATGTTGCCGGAACCGGTCGTCGTCAGCGAAACCGACGTGATGATGATGCCGGCAAAATTCCCTGCGGTTAGTCCGGTCCCGTTGGCCGACAGCGTCAGCGCGCCATCAACCGTCGAGATGCTGGTCGTCGATCCTGATTTTTGGATCGCGATATCGCGCTGCGAGTTCAGGCCAATGCTTCCCGAGCCGGAAAGCGCGATCACCGCGTCTTGAACCGTCGTTGTGCTGGCCGAGAATGAAGTTACATTGAAGCCGGCTTCCAGGGTTAGGCCGCCGGTAAACCCGATCGTGTTGAACGGCGCCGTGCTGGCTCCAAGGATCAGCGTGCGCTTGAAGTCCACCGCGCCATTCACGGTGATCGCATCGCTGATGGTGCCGCTGTTGATCGTCAGCGAATTCGTGGGATTGGCAAAATCGGTCTGCTCGAAGTTGACCGGAGTCGACGATAGCCGGCTAAAGTTGTTGCTTACGGCATCGTCACCCAGGGTGACGGTCGAGGGGGCACCGGTCGGCAAATTAAAGACAAGATCAGCGACCGTAGTACCGGTCATATCGATCGGCGACAAGAAGGTGTAACTGATGGTGTTGGAGTCAAGGACGATGTTGCCATCGGTGGCGTTGGTAAATGTGCTGACGGCGGACGCGAACGAATTCCCGGTGAGTTTCAACGAGTCAGTGCCTGTGCCGCCGTCGAAACTGACCTGTCGTGACAGATTATTTGAAAGGTTGACAGTCAAAGAATCGCTGCCGGCACCGCCATTAAATATGATCTGGCCGGAGAAATTCGCGTCCGAGATGGTAAGCGTTTTGTTGGTATTCGAAAGCGATCCAGTACCAGGTGCCGAAGTAAACTGCTCATTGTCATCTGAAATCGTGTACGTGCCGGCGCTGAAGGAAACCGTCCACCGATTTGGCTGCCCCGCGACGTTGACATCCGTGATCACCAAGTTGTTGGAGCTGATGGTGGCGGTCATCGTCGGTTGAACAGCGAAGGTCGTATTAGACGGTATCGGCTTCCCACTTGCCGCGGTAAAGGTCGTCCAGTTTCCCAAAGTGTAAACGGTGGTCCGAATGTTTGCCGGTGTGTCTGATATTGAACTCGGATTGGTCAACGCGCCATTTTCGTTGGCTTGAGCATTCGGAATGAGCAAAGTAAAGGCGTTGGTGCCCACCGTAAACGCCGACGGCAAAAGCGTAAGACTTGCAGTTTGTGTCCCATTTACAGTGAGGTATGCGTTAGTCGCAATCGACGAAACCCAGGCCGCGTCGCCACCAGTTGCCGGCGCAGTTGTGCTGTTGTAAGCGAAGACATTATCCCCAGCCGCGTTCAAGGCGAAGCCTGCCCCTGTTACGTCCGTAAGCCCTGTCGTTATCGAGCCAACCGCCCACCTGATTCCGGCGGTTCTGGTGGCGTCGAAGTTGATCTGTGTGCCAGCGGCGAAATTGCCGCCAAAAGTAAGTACACTGTTTCCTTCAGTTGCCGCTAAAGCGGTACCGGTCCAAGCATTGTCGGTGAGCGTCAGCACCGTTCCACTGTCAACGCTTTTCAAAAGTACAAATGAAACCTTATCTGGCGTTACAGACTGGTAGCCCGTAAAAGCAATGTCGCCGAGGCCTAGCGTTGTCGCCGGCACCACCCGCTCTTCCAGGTTCACCATTCGCAGTGGCAGCGATTGTTTGCGAAGCAGTCCGACTTTGTTGATGCGGTTGCTGGGGGCGCGACGGAACAGGCGGGAGATGCGTGGGAACGACATGGGTGGACCTCAATGAAATTAGGGACAAGACGCCTGGGCGATCGAAGTGAAGAAAGAGGGAAGCATTCCCTCCCCCACTGGGATCGGGGGGTCATGCGGTGAATGGCTCAGCAAGCCGCTGCAAATGGGCAAAACCGGGCCTTAGACTGCAATGCTCCAGGTGCCGACACGGGTGCGACCCCGCATCATTGGCACATTCTGCCAACGTCCGATCAGGATTTCAAGGAAAAAGATGAAAAAAGGTCAGATTTCTTCCAGTCGTCACAACGGTAATATCCGGCGCATTCACGTGCAGCAGTCGAGCAGTGAAACGTTATCCGCTCAATACGAGGACTCAAAACGGCACCTTGCAACGAAACGACTTCCAAGTGGGCAGTCCTATTTCTTGCCGTGTTACGTGTCTGACACCTTGCGTTTGTTTCGACCCGTGCTGTAGCAGGCCAAATCGACAGTTTTGCCACAACCTATATTCGAAAAAAGAGTTATGTAGATGAGAAAAAATCGTTTCATTCCATTTAACTCTTTTGGAGAGGGCACCCCCTTTCCCATGAAATAAACGTTGCATTAAATCCCGCCTCATCTGTGGTTTCGTTGCGAATCCCCAAAACGTCGTCGGAACCGCTCGTTGCAAATGTCGGCAGCAGGCCGTCACGCGAACTATGCTTCAATTACCAAATACGCCGAGTTGCGTACCGCCCTCGGCTGAGGCGCTTGGTGTTCGGCGGTGCAAGGAGTAAACGTCGATGCTATTTGCATTCGGGCCGGCGGATCTGAAGCAACTCGCGATCCCAATCGGCATCGGGCTTGCCGCGTTATTGATCCTGATCATTCCCGCACTCCGGCGCAGCGTCGTTGACAGCTTCATGAAGGGTCATGAAAAAGGCCAACAGCTCCGGGAAGGCAAACGGCCGGAATGAGTTTGGCGTCATTAAGAAGGAGTACGAGATGTCACGTGTTTACTTTTCCCGCTTGGTTGTGCTGGTGCCACTCGCGCTGGCCACGCCAATGCTCCTGGTATCGTGCTCGGGTAAGAAAGGTCCACCCGTCGCCAGGAACCAACCGGATAAGGCGATCTCGGACTACACCGACGCGATGGGTCGGCGCCCCAACGATCCCAAGATCATTTGCAAGCGCGGCGAGCGTTTTGCAGAACTTGGCCAGGTGGATAAGGCCATCGCCGACTTTACCAACGCGATTCGGCTACGTGACGCGAGCGCATACATCAATCGAGCTGCGATCTACGAGAAAAGGCAGAACTACGTGAGCGCCATCGCTGATTACACTCGGTTCATCGAGCTTTACGGCGCAACGCCATCAAATCTAGGTGATGCACTCGAGCGCGCAGAGATGGCCGCGAAGGCCCAATATCGTCGCGGACTGTGTTACGATGTGACCGGCGCACCTGACAAGGCCATCGACGATTACAAGGCCGCCGCCGCCTTCGACGCCAATCTGTTAGATGAAAATACGCGAAAGCGCATTGCCAATTAAGCAAATCGCGCCTGATAGTTTATGCTGCCATTTGCTGAAGCTCAACCTGACCTGTGCGGTATGACTTGGTCATGACCGCTCAACTTGCAGGTATCCGGATTGGTGATGTTGCTCTTTGACAACTGAATTCAGAGCCATGATCGGCTATCACTTCGTAAAGTGGTAGATCCCCTGGCCGTTTGTGGTGGCGGTCAGCAAATAGATCTCGCCCTTCTCGTCTTCACCAAAGGAAAAGATGGGAATGTTCCGGTCCTTGATCGGCCGATTGGCGACGACCCGAGAATTCGCTTCGTCGTAAAACAATGCCCAGATCTTGCCGGAGACGTAGTCGGCGTAAATATAGTAGCCATCGAGTTCGGGCAGCCGGTTGCCGCGGTAAACCGCGCCGCCGGTGATCGACTTGCCGAGGTCGTGGTGGTACTCCCAAATTGGCTCGATGAACTCTTTGCGCAATCCTGTCCCCTTTGCGCCGAAGGGATGCAAACCCTCGCGGCGGTTCCAACCGTAGTTGCCGCCCCGCTCAATCAGGTCGATCTCTTCGTACAGGTTCTGGCCGACGTCCGCCGCCCATAGCCGGCCCGTCTTGCGGTCGAACGCCATGCGCCAGATGTTGCGCAGCCCAAACGCCCAGATCTCCGGTCGGACGTCGGCGCGATCGACGAACGGATTGTCTTTCGGGATGGCGTAGTTCTTACCAGGATCTTTGCGGTCCACGTCGATGCGATGCACCTTGCCGAGCAAGCTCTTGAGATTTTGGCCGTTATCGTATGGGTCGTTGGCCGCGCCGCCATCGCCATGCGTAGTGTAGAGATAACCATCGGGGCCGAAGCAGACCGTGCCGCCGTCGTGGTTCCAGAACGGCTTCTGAAACCGCATCAACTCCTCCTCGGAATCCGGGTCGGCCCGGTTGGGATCGTCCTTGCGCACGCGAAACCGCGAGAGGATATTGGTCGACTTCGCTTTCTTTGTGGTGTAGTAGACGAAAAGCTCGCCGTTCTCCTTGAACTTCGGGTGAAACGCGATGCCGAGGAAACCCTCCTCGTTCATGTTGTCGTTGTAAGCGACGCGGTCACGCAGATCGAGAAAGATCCTGGCTTCGGTGGCCTTCGGATCGTTGGGAAAAACGTAGATCACGCCATGCTGCTCGCCGACAAACACACGATTGGAGCCGTCGCCGGCGTGCGTGAGTATCATCGTGCGCAGTTCGTTGACCTTGCCGTCATCGCTCGCACCCTTCCAGCCTTCCCACTTCAGTTCGGGAAAGGCGAGCGCGGTTTGCAGCGGCAGCGGAGTCTCATCGACTTCATGGCCGGGGATGGTGATGGGCACGGCGGTGAGGGTGCCCAACTCGTCAAGCACGACGACGCGGTTGCTGGCGATATCCATGGAAATGCGCACGACGTTGCTGGCACTCGTTCGCAGCCGGAGCGGTTTGACCCCTGGTCGGGGAATCGCCAGCAACCGCAGTTGTCGGTCGTCGGCGGCCGCTAAGAGCAAGCGGCCATGGCGGTCCCACGCCATCGCGTGGACCGGGCGGTCCTTGTCTTCAAGGACTGTTTCGGTCGAGCGGTCGGAGAGTTTGATCCTTAGGAGCCGGTGGCCGCGTGAGTCGCTCACGAGAAGGTGCGAAGCACCGTCGATGAGGAGAGTCACGGGGACGGCCTTCGCCGCTTCGCCGTCGAAAAGCGTACTCACCTTGCCCTTTGGGCTGATCCGGTAAACGAACCCGCTCAAGTCGCTGACAAATACTGTGCCACTTTCGGAGTCCGCGACGATAGAAAACGGTTTGAGCAACGCCTGGGGAAATGCCTCCGCTGCCGCGAAGACCTCTGCCTTACCCTTGGGATCGATGCGGAGGATCCGCGTGCCGTCGGCAACGAAAAGCCACTGCCGATATGCGGCAATTTCCTGCGGCTCGTTCAGCCCGGTGGCAAACGGCACCGCCTTGTCCTTATCGATGACGACGACGGAACCGGCACCTTTTTCGTGGCCCTTCACCGTGACATAAATTCGCCCATCGCCGCCGACCGCAACCGCCGTGGCGTTCTTCAACCCTGTGATCAACGGCTTGGGCGGCGTTTGACCCGCCACCAAGGGCGTAAAGCCAAGACACACCACGGCCAGAATCAATCGTTGCATCATCATGTTGGCTACTTATCTCCAACCACCCGGTCGAACTCTACGGAATTAGCGAGCCATCGAGTCAACAGCGACTCTGCAGAAATGCTACGAAATGGCGCAAATGAAACGACGCCGATAGCATGTGCTACCGGCGCCGGTCTGTTAACTGGCAGATTAGCGCCATCGTCGGTCAAATCGATCCGCCGAATCTCAGGTGGAACTGAATGAAGTCGCTGGCGTGGGGTATCACGTCGCGCTGTCGGTCGTCGGTGCCGACCGTCTCGCCGACAACAGCCAACAGCTACATGCGGGCGAAGACCTCGCAAGAGAAGTTGATCCGAGCCGGTGGGATTTCTTACACGATTGTCCGCCCCACGCAGTTTTTCGAGTTTGTCGGCGCGATTGCCGGGTCAGCCGCCGATGGCGACACTGTTCGCCTGCCGCCCGCACTCATGCAGCACATCGTGGCCGAAGACGTCGCAGCTGCACCGACCGGTGACCAAATTGGTGAACGGCATGATCGAGCTGACCGGCCCCGAACCGATCCGTATGGATGAACTGGTTTGCAGATTCCTGACTGCAACCGGAGACGCGCGTCCGGTGACGACCGATCCCCAATCGCGTTACTTCGGTGCTGCAGTGGACGATCGCTCCCTTACCCCAGGCGATAACCCGCATATCGGTGCGACGAGATTCAACAACTGGCTCAGCCGCTGCTTACCGCGAGTGTAGATAATTGGACATGAAATTAACCAACCTGGCATGGTGAATAGAACCGTGGGACAAATCACTGCACCTAGCCGGAGCCATCATCCACCTGCACGTCGAAGTACACCAGCAACTCATCACAACTTGGACAATACCAAGAACTATCAGCGCAACAACAAATCTGTTGAAACGCAACTCCGTAGTGTACCCATTCGGCTCACCGCGACACGTCTTGTCCCCGCAGCATATTGGCCATGCGGTATTCCTGTTCGCCGAAGCCGCATTGGCCATGCCAGTCTTTGGGGTTGTTGAAGGTGCCGAAGAGCATGTCCCACATGGGCAAGTCGGAGAAGTTCTGTGTGTGGTGCCCGACCTGATGGTGTACGCAGTGGCTTTCCGGCCGCTGAAACACGAAGCCGAGCCAATATGGCGTCCGCACGTTCCAGTGATACACCAACTCCGCAAGCCCGGTGAGCAACGTCGCCTGGGCCGCAGCGGCCGGGCCGACGCCGACGACAATAAACAGGATCGCGGATGAAATGATGCTGTTGGTGACGATTTCAAGCGGATGCTTGTAAAAACTGGTGATGACCTCGATGCGCTGCGGGCTGTGATGAAGCTGATGCAGCCAGCGCCAGAGAAAATCGACCTCGTGCCGCCAGCGGTGCCACCAATAGTAGAAGAACGTCAGCACCAAATAGCCGACCGCCGCCCCACCCGCGACGCCCAACGCATCCGCCGACCACAACCGATGCCGTGCAATAAACGGATCAAACACCCGCCCCGCGAGAAACACGCTGCCCACCTGCACCGCATTGAGCGCCAGCGCACGCGGCCACCAACCGCGCGTCGGCGGCCACGGGCGCGCTGGGCGCAGCCGCTCATAACTCATCATGAGCAGTCCGGTGGCCAAGACGATGAGGGGAATGAGGAACATGGACGGTAATACCTCTATTGAGCCGAGATGGTTTGCCACACCGCGTTAAGTCGACAAAAGGATGATTAACTCAGGCGAAATCGACAGGACGCGGCATTTAACTGGAGGCTTTGGCCGCCTAATGCAAATGTTGACATTCGATGCCTGAGTACGCCAATACGAGCGTGATTGCATCAAGTACATTGCAAGTGTTCACTTTCATGCCAACAAGCCGCCGACAAAGCAACTGCTGCTAGAAAAGCAACGGACAAGCTGATACCATGGAGCGACGGATACTGATTTGTAGTCAGTCGGAGCTATGTCACACAGGAGCTAGATATGTTTCGCGTCGCAATATTACTTATCGCTTTTCATTCCATGTGTTCATTTGCAAGCGCTCAGGTCATTACGCTAATTGACTTTGAAGGAGGCATTGTTGGAAACCCGGTTGCCACAACTTATTCCAGTTTGGGGCTTACATTTAACAATGCCATGTTCGCGTCCCCCCCAACGGGATTTGGATCGCCGAGCAATCAAGTCGCCTTGACCAATATTCTGCCAGACCCGAATTTTCCGGACGCCGCCAATCCGATCGTTGGCACGTTTTTTTCGACAGTTAGTCGCGTTGCGATCACGGCCCAGGATGTGGGACAATATGGAGCAAGAATTGATGTCTATGATGCTGTCGTCGGTGGTACATTACTCGGCCGTTCAGATGTTGTGGGGCCAACGGTAGGTGGCGGCGCCGGTACCTTCTTTGATTTGGGAGTCTCTGCAGCAGGAATTAGGCGATTTGAACTGTATCAGCACATGCAGCCACTCGGCCCGCCGAATCGAGCTGATGGGGTCAAGTGGGACAACTTGGAGTTCCACTCGGTTCCGGAACCTAACGCTCTTATTCTGAGCTCCATGGCAGTTTTTTCTAGTTTGGTGAGACTTGTTCGCCGACATGTTTCGCACTCATGTAGCCAATTCAATACATGACACTGCGACGAGATCTAGACGCCCAAGGGAATTGCCTACTGCCGTGGCCCCACCGGGTAGATCTTCTCGCGCATGCGATCGTAATACACTTTGCCGCCGATGACGGCTTTTTCCACGTAGGTGCGGTAGTCGAGCGGGTTGCCATCGAGGATGAGCAGGTCGGCGTCTTTGCCTTCTTCGATGCTGCCGATGCGGTCGGCGAGGCCCATCATACGGGCCGGGACGATGGTCAACGCTTCAAGTGCGGTCGCTTCGCTGCAACCGCCGCGAACGGCGAAGGCGGCTTCCAGCGCGATGCTGGTGAGATCGCGGCCCGGCAGACCATCGAGGCTGACCGAATTGCCGAGCGGGGCCACGGTGAACGGCACACCCGCTTTCTCAAGAAACGATGATGTCTCGATGCTGCTGCCGGTGGTGTCGTCTCGGCCGGGCTGCGGGCGGCGACGGCTGCGTGGCGTCAACACAGTTTGCACTTTGGCCGAACCGAGTTCGCCGGCGATCAACCATGCTTCGTGGACGCCGTCCAAAATCAGGTTGTAATCCAGCTCCTTGGCAAGCGCGATCGCTTCGCGCATCTGTTCGGCCGAGAAAGCCTCGGTGCGAAGCGGGATTTCTTTCTTGACAAGTTTGAGCACTTCTTCCGTCACGTTGCCGCGGCGGCCGCCAGCTCCCGGAGTTGTGGTAGGTGCTGCGTCTTCGCCGGATACATCAGCCGCGGCTTTGTCCTTGACGGCCTGCTTAGCGCGCTTGATGGTTTCACGCCACTGATGACGGTTCATTGCACCGGCGAAGGAGCCGGCCGACATGTGACAGAACGGCGACTCCTTGACCAACATGTTCGACATGTCGCCGAAGGTCATCTTTACAACCGCGCTACGGCGAGCATTGCGATCCGTCGGCACTGTCGGGCCGATGGGTTGCGTGTCAATGATGGCCATTCCGCAACATGGGCAAACGCGCGTGTCGTCTTCGAGCAGTTCGGGTGGGAGCGGGAACGGTGGATCATCTTCGCCCTCAGCGCGGCCGAATCGGCCGCCGCCGCCGCCGGCTACTTCGACGTTGGCGGTGGTAATACCGTTGGCGAGGCAGAATTGAATGTTGCGATCAAATGGATTCAGCGAATCGGCAATCCGGCTTTGTGGAGTCGCACCGCCGCCGCCGGGAGCGGGTGGACCACCACCGCCAGCGCCACCAACTGCGGCGACTGCGACACCGGTCGCGTTCACGCTGACGAAGCCGGGCGTGATGACCTTGCCCGTGGCATCGATGCGAATCGCGCCTTCGGGAATGGTCACATCCTGGCCGACTTTAAGAATCTTGCCGTCTTGAATCAACACGATGCCGTTGCGAATGACGCCCTTGGTGACCGTGTAGATATCGGCCCCGACGATAGCCGTGATTGGTTTCTTCACCTCTTTGGGGGCGTCGGCCTTCTTGACCTCTTTCGGCGCGTCGGCCTTCTTTTCTTCCTTCGGTGCATCAGCCTTCTTCGCGTCTTGCGCGAAGGCCACGAAACCGAGGCCAAGAATGAAGGTCGTGAACAGCTTAGTCATTCGCATGGGTCGTCCTCCCATCAACGATTGTCAGGCGTAAGCGACTTGCCGGGTCGAGCGGGTCGCCTGTGTAGAGCAATAAATCGGCCATCTTGCCGGCTTCGATGGAGCCGTGCGTCGCTTCAATCCCCAATATTATAGCCGGCTGTTTGGATAAGGCCTCCAGCGCGATCTGTCGCGGCAATCCCGACTTCACCAACATGGCCACGGGGAACAGCGGAAACTCCTGCTGGACGAGGCTGTTGTCAATATCGGCCGTGGCTTGTGGCCGCGACGTGAGACTGAAGCCAAAGGCAATGCCCGCTTCGTGCAACATCCGGGCCGGCGCAAATCGGTCGCGGGTATTCGGCAACATCTCCAGGTTGGGATGCACCACACAACGGGCGTTCTTGCCCTTCAGCGAATCAATTGCGTCCGCAAACGCAACACCTGAAGCCATGATCGTGAGTTTGACGCTCTTAAACGGTTCAACGGCTCGTACCAAATGGGCGATGGCCGCCGAGTTGGCGGCACTCACGATCAGCGGCGCTTTGCCTTCGTGGACGTCGAGCCACAACTGGCCGCCGGCCTGGCCCGCCATCACCTTGGCCATTGTGGCACTGTTGCTGCCGCGCTTGGCTTGCTCCAACTTGGTGCGAATTTGATCGAGGCTATCGGACTGATTGGTAATGGTTGCGAAGGCAATACCATCGGCGCGGTCCATCATGTGGTCCGGGTCGCCCGGATTGACGCGAATCATGGCCGATTGACCGTTGCCGGACGCGACCAGGTTGAGTCGTGTGAACCCAACGCGCGGCAACGGCTTGTAGCCGGCGTCGTATGGATAGAAATTGTCCGCGACTCGAGTGAACGTGTTGGGCCGACCGCCCGCGCCGCCGGGCACAGTCACCGTGCGCCCGCCGATCACAATGGTTCGCGGAGCGGCATCGGCCGTCGCGGCGGCGACGTTGACTTCAAAAAACGGGTCGATGATTCCCGGCATGATCGTACCGCCCGCGGCGTCGATCACCTTGGCATCGTCAGGAATAGCGACATCTTTGCCGACGGCTTCAATCTTGCCATTGCGGATGACAATCGTGGCCTTTTCGACGCGGCCCGCGGCCGCCATCGTCTCGATGTTGGCATTGCGCAAGGCGATCACGGGGTCGGCGGCGAGGGCCGGCGTGGCCAACATTAGTATCGCCATCAAGTTACGTATCATTCGCGGGTGTCCGTAATCGTAGGGTGGGTCGAGTACTCGAGACCCACCATTGCCGCAAGTGCCACCGTTCGTTGTCTAGTCCCATCGGTGGGTCTCTAATACTCGACCCACCCTACCAGCGACTGACATTTTCTAGAATCGTCGCTTGTCTTTCTTGATGTCGTAAGCCACCGCGCCATCGACGAGAACCTGTACGACATAATGTCGCGGATCGAGGATGGAGCCGGTGCCGATGACGATGTCGGCATCTTTTCCGACTTCGAGCGAGCCGACACGGTTGTCGATCATCAGCGCTTTGGCTGGCTCGATGGTCAAGCCGCGATAGGCTGCCTCGTCATTCCACCCGAGGCGCACGGCCATCGTGGCTTGAAACGACAGCTCTTCCTGCGGGATGACCGGTGCATCGGTATTCACGCCTAGTGCAGTGATGCCCTTCTCGGCGAAGCCCGCGACTTGACCTTTTATTTGGCCGACGGCGGTGTCGTACCGGAAGCCGCGCGGGCCGGCCATCACGGGAATCTTGCGCTTGATGATCTCTTCGGATAGGAGATTGCTATCGAAGCAACCGTGATCGATAACCACCTTGAGATTCATTTCATCGTGGAGAATCCGCAGTGTGCTCATCACGACTTGATAACCCTGCGTATGGACCACGACCGGAATCTGTCGGCGGAAAAGCGGCTTGAAATAGTCGAGTCGCAGATCGGTGCTCGGCTTCTCCTTGCGGCGGCCAGCCTCGTATTCGTCCCAATCGCGGGTGTAGCCCAAGCCCTCGCGGAGTTGATCGCGGATGACGTAGTTCATGCCCATGCGGCCCGAGCCGACTTCACCGCCGCGCCGCTCCGGGTTGCCCGCCTGGGCAATCTTCAACACGCCGGGGAAACGAATCAGCACATCTTCGACCTTGCCGGGGCCGGTCTTCATCAGCGCACCCCAGCCACCCATGTTGGTGCCGGAACCGGGGATGAACGTGATGGTGGTCACGCCACCGGCAACCGCAGTCTTGAGCTGATCGTTATTTGGCCGGATGACATCGAGCACGCGAAGTTCGGGATTGGTCTGGTAAACCATTTCGTTGATGTCACCGAGGCCGCCAACGTGGCTGTGGGCATCAATCAGGCCCGGCATGGCGAACTTATCGCCGTGATCATACTCGGTGTAGCCGGCCGGCACCGTGATCTTCGCCCGCGGGCCAATTGCTTGAATCTTGCCATCGGCAACAAGGATAGTGGCGTTGACGATCGGTTCGCCCGCGCAGGTGATCGCTTTGGCGACGTGGATGGCGAGTTTAGGTTTGTCGGCGGCAGATGCAGACCCGGCAGCCAAGACAAAAGCTACTGTTGCGAGAATCATGCGATGCATGTTTACATTTCCCATTGCGTCATCGTTGCGACGCCAGAGTTTTGACATGCCATTGCACACCGACCAGAATGCAACGGCGACGAGTGTCCAAAGCAAGAACAGGAACATCATCGGCGCGAGGAATGGGTTTAGCCATTTTCCTAGTGTGGAATTACGGTACTCGTAATCCGCAAACGCCAGTCGGCGCCCGACGTCTTGTGGTCCCATCTCCAAGTCCTTCATCGAGATCGAGTCTATTCGCTTTCCCGATACGCCCACTGCCCGTCGATCATCACGGCGAGCACGCGCGTCGATGCCTCGAAGGGCATGCCGGATAACACGACAAGGTCAGCGTCTTTGCCGACGGCCAATGTACCCACTGAGTCCAAGCCGAGGAACTGCGCTGGGGCGGCAGTGAGGCCACGCAACGCTTCATCGCTGCCAAGGCCGTGACGCACGGCGAAGCCAACGGCGTTTGGCAGGTGCCTGGCCCCGCTTGTCGCTTGCGATTGATAGCCGACCGGGACGCTCCGCATCGCCAGCGCCAGCGGCAAGTTCACTTCATTGCGATCCACTGTTCGCACGAGTTCCGGGCCGGCAATCGCTGCAACATTCTTTTCGGCAAGCAGATCGGCAACGCGATAGGCGTCATCGGCACCGATGAGGATCGTTCGCAGTTTGTATTCATCGCGGCAGATGGTGATGGCCAGGCGAATCGCGTCTTCACGCTTGACCTCGACAAGTGCGGGAATCTTACCGGCGAACAAGGCCCGATACGGCTCCAGCGCGTCATTGGGTTGTGGTCGGGTGGGAGCCTTTGGTTCCTCGGGCTTCTCCTCGTCGTCCTTCTTATCTTCCTTCTTGGCGTCCTTCTTTTCGTCTTTCTTCTCGTCCTTCTTGGCCGCGGCCTTCTTCTCGTACTCTTTGAGCTTAACGTCGTATTCCTTTTTCTCGCGCTCGTACTCTGGTAGTTCGGTTTCGTATTTCGTCCAACTGTCGCAATAGGTCTTCGCCGCCTTCAAAGTATCCCGGAAGGAAGCACCCGCTTGCGTGAGGTTGCCACGAATGGCGAAACGCAGGGCCACGGGGTCTTTGACCGGCCGGAGTTTGTCACCCAACTTGAACGCCAATACTGGCGATGGTGCGGGAGCGGAAAGCAACACAGTGGTTACGCCACCTTGACGTGCGACTGCCGCGCCCGGCTCACTGGAAACAAGTCTCACACCCAGCTTAGTATTAAGGCCGATGTTGGAATTGAGCGGCCCGCCAAGACCGAGGCCATTGCCGAGGTCGAGGAAACCGGGCACGATCACCGCGCCGGCAAAGCGTTTCTCTTCAGCATCCAGCGGCGTGGATACATCCCGCCCAACGGCGCGGATCGTACGTCCCTCAATCAGGATTGAACCATTTAGGATGGTGTCGCCGGCGCCGGTGAGTAGCCGGGTGCCGCGAATCACCTTGCTGCGATTGGCTGAGGCAGCATCGTAAGCGACTTGGCCATCGACATAGACGCTGCGAACGCGTGAATGCAGGCCGAACGGTTCACCGCTGAGGACAACAAAGTCGGCATCTTTGCCCGTGGCGAGCGTTCCAACACGCCCACCGACACCCAATAGTTCTGCCGCCTCGGCGGTGAGCATCTTGAGTACATCGGCTGAATTATTGTGCGTGGCAAACAGGCCGCCGAGGTAGAGCATTTCTTTCAGGTCGGCATCCTGCACCGGCTTGATGGCAACGCGAAAGCCAGCGGCACGAAGGTCGCGGGCAACTTCGGCCGGGGAGTTGGGTGCCTCTTCGTCGTTTCGTTTCGTACCCGGACGATTGTCGCGGGCTGGTGCCGGGGTTGGATTTCGGCGCCGATTCCGGCCGGCCGGTGCGGCAGGCGTGCCAGCATCATCGCCGACGGTCGTGTCCGCGATCATGCCGGGCCGCATGCCGGGGTTGATGATCACCCCATCGACTTTTTGTTTCCACGACTCCATTTGCTCCGGCGTGGCGGCGGGCGGATCGACGAGAATCAATCGCAGATTGAATTCGTCCGCCAACGCAATGGCGGCGTTGATTTCGGCTATACTCGTGGCGGCTACGCGCAGCGGCTTTTTTGGTGTGCCGGCATCTACTATGCTTCTGATAAGTCCGTCGCTGGCGTTTTGATCGCCACGCGCGGCCTGAAACGCCGCTCGCAAGCCGGCCATCACGTTCGGCAGGCCGCCGCCAAGCTGGGGCCGAGTCGGCAACAGCGGCCGATCCACCGACACAGCGCCAACTGGCGGCTCATAAATGCGCGGTGGGTTCTTGATCGCGTCGCCAAGGACCAGACGCAAACTCTCTTCATCGCGCAATGTCCGGCGAACCAGATCATCACCGAAAAGTTTGACGACTGAGCCTTGTCCGGGAAGTAGTCGCTTGCCGCCGGGGGAGAGTTGCACCGTCGTCACGCCACCGGCAAGCGCCGACGAGTAATCACCGAAAGGGTCGAAGCCATCAATCGCGCGGTAATGCGGCGTGAGGGCGAGTAGATCGTCTTTACCGCGGTCGGCCAATGTCGTTTCAGCAACAATCAAACCGGGAATAATCGTGGCATCGCCGAGATCATGAATCACGGCGTCGTCGGGAATCGTCACGTCGGCTCGTTTACCGGCAGCGACCACCTTGCCATCTCGAACGATCAGCACTGCGTCTGCAATGGCGGGACCGTTACCGGGCCACATGCGTGCGGCGCGATAGGCGTGCGGCTCAGCGGCCCCTACGGGCAGCGCGAAGAACGCCAATATCGCGATGGCCGAGATCATTGCCCTCCCTCGAAGGGAGGGGCGGGGGAGGGATTCACGGGCGCTCGGCACATGTGTAGACGGTTTACTGTTCACGGGTCTCAATAATCCCTCCCCTAACCCCTCCCTTCTAGGGAGGGGAATAGGAAAACGCTATTGCTTATTTATCCACCGGCTTCAGCAGGTTTTTCAGTTTGCGATCCTGATCGCGTTCGTAGACGACCTTGCCGGCGATCACGGTCTTATCCACCCAGGTGTCGAGCTTTAGCGGATCACCAGTGAGGATGACTAAATCGGCGTCCTTGCCAGCCTCCAGCGTGCCGACCAACTTGCCGACGCCAATGGTCTCGGCTGCCCGCTGCGTGATCGCGGTCAACGCTTCATCGGGGGGCATGCCATATTTCACCGCTGTTGCGGCCTGATACCACAGATAATTCGTGCCGAGGGTTGCCGGCAGATTCGGTGCCCGGAACAAGTTGCCAGCGGCACCGGCGGTGACTTGAAAAGTCACCGGCACACCGGCTTCACGGTACACCTTCGGCAGGATGACTTGCCTGTCGTCGCCGGTGCGTTGATCCGTTTCCCAGTACACAAGCTGCGGATCGAGTACCACGGGCAGCTTCGAAGCGGCAACTTGTTTGGCTGCCTTGTGGCAATCAGCGCCGAGCACCAACACGGCCTTGAGCTTGAACTCCGTGGCCAGCTTGATCGCCTGCGGCACGTCCATCGCCAGGTCGCAATAGATAAACGCCAACGCATCGCCCTTGATGAGTTTGGTCAACGCCTCCCGGACCAAGGCTGCATCGGGTGGTTCATTGGCAGCCGGACCGGCACCACCGGGGCGCTGTTGATTGCGGCGCGGCTGTGTGTCTGGCGGGTCATTGCGATTAAGTTCACCACCGCGTGCCGCCAAGATGTCCCTGTAGTTGGAATCAACGCTAAACTTTGATGAATCTGGCGTTGCATCGGCCTTCTTGTCGTCTTTCTTCTCTTCTTTCTTGTCGTCGTTAAGTGCGAGCCGCGTGGATTCCAGTTCTTTCCGCACGGTCGCCAGGTGCCCCATGCGGTTGCGATCGCCGACGGGTTTGAGCGAGATCTTGATGCCGGCCGATCGCTTCATGATCATGTCGTCCACGATCGAGCCGTAGGTCTTGATGATCGCGGCTTGGCCACCAAACATCGTGTTGTTGCCGGGCACGATGGCAACAGTGGTTACGCCGTTGCGCCGGCAATCCTCGAAATACTCCTGACTGGGATCGATAGCGTCGACCACGGACAGGAAGGGTACGTTGGGATTCGATTCGTTGGTCTGATCCATGCCCCGGCTGGAATGGGCCTCGATTAAGCCGGGCACAATCACCTTTCCGGTGGCGTCGATCACCTTGGCATCGGAAGGAATGGCCAGGCCTTTGCCGATGGCTTCGATCTTGCCGTTGCGAATGATGATCACGCCGTCATCAATTGCCGGGCCATTGACCGGAATAATTCGGCCACCCTTCACGGCAAGCCGCTCCTGGGCGACAGCCTGACTGGCCGTAAGTAGCGCGATGGCGACAGCGAAACGAATGGCTCGCATGGCTTATTGATCCTCGGAATGTAAGACGCCGTCGCACATGGTCCAGCGGACGGCGGAGGTGAAATCGAACGGATCGCCGGTGAGGGCGACGAGGTCGGCATCCTTGCCAACGGCAATCGTGCCGACGCGAGCATCAATGCCGAGCAACTTGGCAGGTGCGGCGGTAATCGATGCCAACGCTGCTTCTTTCGACAGTCCATTCCGCGCGGCGAAACGCGCTTGCTCCAGCAATTGCCCGCCGGTGATGGCGAACGGCACGCCGGCCTCGTGCAACATTCCTGCGTTGTTGAAGATCGCTTCGCTGTTTTCTGGGCCGCTACCCGATGTCGTCGAGAGCTTACTCAACAACACCGGCACCTTGGCGGCGACGAGTTCGGCCTTCACCTTGTACGCTTCGTGCCCGCCGGCGATGGTTAGTTTCATCGGGTAATCGTGCTGCAATCGCAGCGCGGCTTGAATGTCGCAATCCAAACGGCTGACACACACGACAGGCTTTTTGCCGTCGAGTGCGTCGCGCATGGCACACGGCTCACCCGCTTTGCATCGACTGAGTTCACTGCGGAGAATCCAGATCACCCCCATGCGATTGGTGGGTTGGCGAGCATAGATCGAATCGGGCCGATTGCGGGCACTGTTGCCAGAAGCTGGGTCCGATGCGATGGTGATGACAAGGGCATGATCCTTGGCCAGCACACGGCGGTCGGCCGGCCCATTGGTTTTCACAATACTCGACAATCCACCAAACACGTTATCAGTGCCCGGTGCGACGGCGACGGTCGTCGTGCCTTCGGCACGGGCAAAGCGAAACGCCCGGGCGTTCCAATCCACGCCATCAATTGCGTGAAAATTCGGCGTGACTTCGCGAGTTGTTTCCGATGCACCTCCGTCGATGCCCATGTTGGTGTGAGCATCGATCAAGCCGGGAATCAATGCGCCTTGGCCAAGTTCAATTAATTTGGCACCCGGCGGCACAGCCACTTCAGCGGCAACTTCGGCGATCTTGCCGTCACGCACACGCACCATGCCCGGTGACAAAGGCGCGCCGGTTTGCGTATAGACCTTGGCCGCTTTGATGACGATGTCGTCGCTATGAACCGGAATGGCCATCGCGAACAAGACGAATAGTGCTAGCGTGCGTGTCATCATGTCATGTGGAACCATTATGACTAATCGTCATGATCCTTTGCCGACGCGGTGGCCTTGGCTGATAACGCTGTTCGGACGGGAACCCGGATCCAGCGGGTCGCCATCCCAAATCACGAAGTCAGCCACATCACCTGAGGCGAGTCGTCCGCTGTCTGCTGGCAAACCGAATGCTGTTGAAGGCTGCCCAATCAAAGCACGCCGAGCAGTACTGCGCGACATGCCGGCATTGACCATTGAAGCGACAGTATTGCGCATCTCGGCGGCGTCACCGCCACCGAAGGCCAACGGTATGCCGGCTTTGCCGAGGTTGGTAAGATCATTCCGTGCCTTTTCGTTGTCCGTGAATCGGACTGGTCCGACGATCACGGGAACATTGGCAGCACGCAATTCGTCGGCGAGACCTTCAAGTTGTCTGGGTTGTACGATGACGCCTTTCAATCGGAATTCGGCAATCAACTGGAGCGCGGCGCGGATCTCAGCGCGGGTATGCGCTTCAAAATACGCTGTCGCGCGACCGGCACGAACATCGCGAAGGTTTTCTTCCCGCCGCGTCAGTAGACTGTTTCGCAGCGGGTAAGAGAGAAACATGTCAGTATTTGAAGCTCCGCCGCGCAGGCGTTTGCTAATTAGCTCAACTTGCCCGATCAAACTGGCTGGATAGCGTTCGTTGTTGCGGGCTGAGGATGTCAGGACAAACTTGACCCCGACATCATCATTCACCGACTTGGAATCATTTGATCGCAGGGTGCCAGTCATCCCGGCAATGACGTTGGACGATCCCGGCGCAACACCGACGGTAAGGAACCCGGCATCGCGATACGCTTTCCAGCGTGCGTCGTCGGCACGTACTCCATCCAACGCGCGGAGATGGCTAGCGTCGGCATCGGGCGCTGATTCACCGCCGGCATCGACTTGGGCTGCCACCAGTCCGGGAGTGACAATTGCATCGGCGAGATCAATTACTGTCATGTCAGAACGGGCCGCACTCGTGTCGATGATTTTGCCTAAATTGACACACAGAATGCCAGGTACAAACTCCCCGCTGTTGTTCAGCAACCGTGTCGTTTTTATTAGGTAAGCGACAGGCAATCGCTCCGGAAGTTGGTTCAGCTCAGGTGTGGTTGCGATTCCGGACATCTCTGGCAGCAGCGAGGGTTCTGTTGTTGCAATAACACGACGATATTCTTCGCGGGGCATCGGCGGATTCTCCGTTTTCGGATTATCCCACGTCACCACCCCCTGACTGATCGCCAAACGCACTGGCACCGATGGGTCAAGCGGATTGCCGGCGAATACCACCAGGTCGGCAATTCGACCTACCGCTAGTGCGCCGAGTTTGTCGCCCGCGCCGAGCAGTTCGGCAGCGTCGCGGGTCACGGATTGCAATACTCGGTCACTCGGATAGCCATGAGCAACAGCCGTGGCGGCGTGCATGCGCAGCCACGACGTGGCACGCGGATCATCGCCGAACGTGGCGATAACGAACTTGCGGCCATCAAGAGCCAGTTTGCGCAACTCTTCCGCCCGCTTGCCGCCGAGTAGTCGGGGGTCGATCACGATCGTGTTTGACTTGGTTGTGAGTTCGTCAGGCAGCGACTTCACGCGGTCGAGCCGTTCGTACACGAGACGAACGCCCAGGTCGGCCAGCTTCAGCGAATTGCGCACATCGTCTTCGTGGCCCACTTCGAGCCGGACCGGAAATTCCTTCTTCATCGCGCGGAGCAGCAACTCCCTGCCAGCGTCCTTCTGTGGAGGCTTGCTTTCGCCGTATTTCTTAGCGGCATCGAATTGGCCGCGCAGGGATTCGTATTGAGTGTATCGTGTCAATGCGTTGGAACTGGGTGCTGCCGTGGGAGCCTGAGCCGGCGGTGCGGGAAGACCTAACCGTGCGAAGATCTCTGCCAGCGGGTTGACCGTCGGCGCTTGTGTCGCACCGGCGATACCGAGTGCCGCTTGCACTCCGGCCGGATGGCGAATCACTAACTCTTCGGAAGTGGCAGTCGGGCCGACACGCAGCACGGCTCCGCCACCGCCGAGGTTGCCGCTGTTGTGCGGCTGCACGTAAACGGCGGTAACTCCTTGCCGAGCGGCGTCGCGCCAGTCATCGGCATAGGGATCGATGCCATCAACCATGTTGAGCGAGGCATCGCGTCCACCTTCACGAGCCGTGCTGGCATTCAGCCACAGCATGCTGCGCGTGTCGATCAAGCCAGGTGTGATTACGTGATTCGTGACATCAATTCGTCGGGCGTCGGCGGGCGGCGTGACGTTCGCGCCCATTGCCACGATTTGTCGATCTTTGATGACGATGGTGCCAACGAAATCGCCGGCGTCGGTCTGCGTGCGGATCATCGCGCCGACAAGCGCGATCGGCTGAGGCGACGGTGCCGGCGCAACGGCATCCGTGTCAGCCAGCACGTAGCCGCCAACGTAAAATACGCCCAATGCAATCGAGAACAATCCGGCGATCCAATAACGGGTCTTGGCGCGGGTTCCATCGCAGCGCATACGCACCCCCGGGTTACGCAAACGTCACATAGTCACAACTACCCAGAGTGCGGTTGATAAACAAGCGAATTGGCGAAGAGTGTCGGTATTTTAATGATTGGGCGGCCCGCAGGATCGGTGTCTTCCGGTCAACAATCGGCTAACAATTGAGATCAGCAAGTGGATTTGTCTTCCTGGCGGCCCCGCCGAAAACGTCGCTTAGCTATTTCATCGTACCAAGCCGTGATAGAATATCAGTGGCAGATTTGTGCTGTAGAATACGAATAGTTTCAGGTGTCGCAATGAGTGAATTGACATTGGAATCCCTGGCGCAGCGGCTTGACGCGGTCGAGAACGCGCTTCACCTGAATTCGCCAGCCAGGGCTGGCAAGGACTGGCGCAGAGTTGTCGGCATGTTTGGCGACAGCGAGTTCATGAAGCAAGTTGATGCCGAAGGTCGAGCCATCCGAGAAGCGGAGCGGGAAGCGGCACGGATGGAAGGGTAGTCAAGTGATTATCCTCGATACGGATCATGTCACGTTATTGAAGTACCCGCACAGGCAGCGTGGTCAAAAACTGGCTACACGCTTGCTGGCATTGCCGCCAGACGAATTGATCGGCGTGGCGGTAATATCTGTCGAAGAGCAAATGCGCGGTTGGCTGGCAAGTATTGCCAAGGAAAAACAGGCTCGTCGTCAAGTCTTCGGCTATCGTGAACTCACCCAGTTATTCGAGTACTTCAACGAATTCACCATATTGCCATTTGACGAGGCCGCCGCCGACCGGTTTGAATTATTGCGTTCCGCCAAGCTTCGCATTGGCACAATGGACCTGAAGATTGCCGCTATCACGCTGGTACAAAATTGCCTTTTGTTGTCCGGCAATCGGAGCGACTTCGACCGTGTTCCTGACCTTCGTGTCGAAGACTGGACCGTGTAGCCGCATTCGCCAAGATGCGGTAAGCGTCTCGGGCTGGCCGAGCCGCCGCATTCTGGCGAATGCGGCTACGATGGTCACGGCATCACCGGCTGCTCCACGATCGGCACCGGTTGCGGATTGGTCGGCGGCAAAGGAGGCGCGGCTTCCCGGATGGTCGCGCCGTGTTCTTCGCTGAGGACTAGCACCGCGAAGCGTTGCACGGGTACACGCTCCGGTGTGCTGACGGATGCATAGTCGAAGCGGCCGCGGAGGTCGGTGTAGCCGTCCTTGTAGAACTTGACCTGGCCATCGGCGGTTCGCACGTACGTCTTCACGTACACCTTGGCGAGGGCTTTGCCGGTAGCGGCTTCGGTCACGCGGAGTTGGCCGTAGTTCTCGGTCATCTTCACGTCCATGGCGTTGGCGTAGTAGGGATGCGACCGCGTTTTACCCGCGGCAGTGATTTCGACTAACACGTTGCGCTTGACCAGATTCTCGGGTAGCGGCACGGCGAGCTTGTTCTGCCGGGCCGCGAACTTCACGTCTTGTGTGCTGTTCGGCTTGATGAACGCGAACTGGCCGCCGGTTTGCTGCACGAACGGGTTGCGACTGAACAACAGTTCCACGTCCATGAGGTAGTAGTTCACGCGGACAGTTTCGATGTTCTGCCACGTGAGTTGCAGTGTCTTTCCTTCAACGATGAAATCGAAGCTCGGCTCCTTGGCGGCTGCCTGGCCTTGCCGCTGGTTGCGGTCGTCGGCATCCACCGCTTTCACCAATTTGCCTTCAATCTCGTCGAGTTGCGTGGCAATGTTGGCAAAAGCGTTGCGCCAGCGATCCACGGG
>JANLTA010000388.1:0-2738 GCA_031362705.1 Gemmataceae bacterium
CAAAATAAATAATTGGACAATGACCGACCAAAATTCCACTACCGACATTGCAACCCACTTCCCCCTCGCCGACAATGGGGCCGGCTACGCCACGTTGTCACGTTGTGCCGGGTTTCGACAGGGAAACTGAGGCGGGTAGACTTCGAAGACCCGATGTGACACTGACGATGGTCCCCGGCCGGCGGGTGGTAGTGTACCCACGGCAATGTCTTTGTGTGCCATGTTCCCTGGCTTTGCGGAAGCAGTTCGATTCATGTACATTTCGAGAAATTGTTCATTTCCCTTGGTCATGACCCCTCGATTTGCATGGGCGTGATGCAGCTTGCTGGATTTTTGTGCTACCAAGCTTGACGTGTATCTAGTTTCAGTGTACAATTGTGTATGTCGGCCTCCGGAGCCGATGATTGACGCCAGTGGCGGGCTTGGATCCGGTCCGTTCATCGGCGTCATAATAGAGTGATCCGTGGATCGAGTTGATTCAGCATTTGGATGACCATACGCCGGAATCGGTTGTCCATCTGTAAAGTCAACGAAATTCCCGGATGAGTTGATGCTGTTGAAAGGCGATGCCGCGGGACAACACGATCCGGCGTATCTGTCGCTTAAACGAACTCACCACCCACCCCCTCGCCATCAGCGACAAATGGGTTGACTCATCTGAGTTCAACGCCAATACAAAGCGCCACACGCGCCCACCTCGAGTGTGGCAACCAGGTCGGCTGCTGCGGTCGTAGCGAGCGTGACCACTTACCCCAAGTGCCCGCGGCATCCCCTTTCCAGCGCGTGGGAGTGCGCGCGGGCGGATATCGGGGGCGAGGGAGTTAAGTGCGAGGATCGAGGAGCAAGGATCGAGGATCGGGATCCAGAGCTGGTGGTTGATCACCAGCGAGAGTGTTCTTTGACAACTGAATTTTGCAACCAAGGCGGACGGGCCGATTGTCGTCCACTGGCAATCCGGCCACGTTCTGCCAACATGAATGGGATGATTCCGTTGATCTCATTCATGACGCCGCCGGGGCCATGCGGTTACTTGCCGGAACGGACCTGGCAGCTTCTTTATGAAGTGGTGCAGACGGCAACGGCATCCGACTTCGAGCGGCGGCTGCTCACCGGTTGGCGTCGTTTTGGCCGGTCGTTCTTTCGGCCCAAGTGCCCCGGGTGCCAGGCGTGTTTGTCGTTACGGGTTGATGTCGCCAATTTCACGCCGGATCGCAGCCAACGCCGCAACTGGAAAAGCAACGCCAACGACGTTCGCCTGGAGATCGGCGAGCCATCGGTTTCGCGGGCCAAGCTTGACCTGTATGATCGCTTCCATCAGTTTCAGGTCGGAAACGTCGGCTGGCACGAACACCAGCCGAAGGATGAGAACGACTATTTCGAGTCGTTTGTCGATAATCCATTCCCGGCGGAGGAGTGGTGCTACTTTCGCGGCGACCAACTTGTCGGCGTTGGTTATGTGGACGTGGTGTCAACCGGCCTGTCGGCCATATACTTTTATCACGAACCGGATTTGCGCGACTTGGGGCTGGGCACCTGGAACGTGATGAACGTGATCGCCGAGGCGAAACGTCGGCAGTTGCGGCACGTTTTCCTCGGGTACTTCGTGGCCGGCTGCCGGTCGTCGGAGTACAAGGGTCGCTATCGGCCGGCCGAAGTGTACGATCTCGGCCGGGCCGCTTGGGTACCCTTCGATGGCCTGCACGATTTGGGCTCCGTTCGTACAATGAAGATTGAATGAGGCGCAGCCGGGCGGCTGGTCGATTGTTTTTCCCGTCATCCGCCGCCGGCTAACGACTATCGAGGCGACAATTCCATGGCACAGGAAACCATCGTTGCAACGCGGAATCTCACCAAGATTTATCGGGACTTTTGGGGCCGCCGCAAGAAGACGGCCCTGCGCTCGCTGAACTTGGAGATTCAACGCGGTGAGATTTTTGGCTTGCTGGGGCCAAACGGCTCGGGCAAGACCACGACGATCAAGTTGCTGTTGGGACTGCTGTTTCCAACCGAAGGCCAGGCAGTCGTCTTTGACTCACCGGCCACAGATGTCGCCAAAAACGAACGCATCGGCTACCTGCCCGAAGAATCGTACTTGTATCGATTCCTGAATGCCGAGGAGACGCTCGATTTCTACGGCCGCCTGTTCAAGATCGACCCGGAAGTGCGGAAGAAGCGAGCCGCGGAACTCATCGAAAAGGTCGGCCTCAACGCCGACAAACGCCGCATCCTCAAAGAATACTCCAAGGGCATGCGTCAGCGCATCGGCCTGGCCCAGGCGCTCATCAATGATCCCGAGTTCATCATTCTCGACGAGCCGACATCGGGCCTTGATCCCATCGGCACGCGCTGGATGAAAGACCTGATCGTCGAACTGCGAGATCAGGGCAAGACCATCCTGATGTGCAGCCATCGCCTCGAAGACGTTCAAGACGTCTGCGACCGCATCGCCATCCTATACAACGGCGAACTTCAGGAACTCGGCCAAGTCAGCACATTGTTGCAAGACGCCCAACGCGTCGAATTGCGGGCCGGCTCCGTGCGTGTCTCGGATGAACTCAAGAATGAGTTGCAGGCAGTCCTCGAGCGGCACGGCGGCAAGCTGGAATCGTTCGGCCACCCGACGACGACGCTCGAAGACCTGTTCTTACGCATCGTGGAAGAAAGCAAGGCTCACCCTGGTCGCCGGTATCTCCCGGCGGCTGACGGCAAGGTGCCGGCTTCCAAATAACCCTCACGCG
>JANLTA010000443.1:0-4025 GCA_031362705.1 Gemmataceae bacterium
CGCGAACGCGCCAACCTCAACTTCCACCCTCAATCGGCATTTGCATCGATTGGCCACGAAAACGAAATCCGACTGGCATGTCAGACGACCGTCAACGGCGACTGTTCCGTCGAAGTGCGCCCCGAGTTCAATCTCAGCGGCGAAAACTTCTGGCAGAAACCGTACCCGAACAAGTAGGTTAGTCCCGGCGCGCCGGGAAGGCTTTGCGGAGCGGAGCGCGTGGTGTGCGATGCGGAGCGTGTTGCCCGGAGCACTAAATGATTGCATTCGATTTTCGCAACAAGGTCGTTCTCGTCACCGGCTCGTCGCGCGGCATGGGTGCGACCATCGTTGAAGGCTTTGCCAAAGCCGGGGCCACCGTGTTTGTTCAGTTCTTCGCGGATGCCAACGGACAGAATCAAAAGGATGCGGAGTCAGTCGCCGCGACATGTCGAGGCTTTGGATCCACGGCTCATGTCGTCGAAGGCGATGTCCGCAAGTTTGAGTCAGTCCAGGCGATGTTTGCCAAGGTCAAAGAACTTGGCGGCCGCCTCGATATTCTCGTCAACAATGCCGGTATCCTGCGTGACCGAACCATCAAGAAGATGTCGTTGGACGAGTGGCACAGCGTCATGGAAACCAACCTGAATGGCGTATTTTACTGCTCGAAACTGGCCGCCGAAATGCTCGCCGACGGTGGACGAATAGTTAATGTGTCATCCATTGCCGCGATCGTCGGATTTCCGGGGCAGGCCAACTACGCTGCTGCCAAGGCGGGCGTGCTCGGCATGACCCGTGTGTTGGCGAAAGAACTGGCCCGCCGGCAGATCACGGTGAACGCCGTGGCTCCAGGCGTGATCCAGACGCCGATGCTGGGCGACATTCGGCCGGAGATGATGGCCGAGTACGAGAAGCAGATTCCGGTGGGCCGCGTGGGCAAGCCGGAGGACGTCGCCAATGCCGTGCTTTTCCTGGCCAGCGACGAGAGTGGTTACATCACCGGTCAAACCCTGCCCGTGACCGGCGGTTGGTTCTGATATGACGCCGCGCACTACTCGTAGTCTGGTTTTGGGACTGATTGGTTCAGCGGTCATCCTGTCGTTGTTCTGGTCGTGCCAGGCGCGCGAGGATGATGTCAATCAGCGCAATCTTGCCGATGGTAGCCAACCAGGCACCACGGGCAACACGCGAACGCATCATAGTTACTACCGTTCGCGACCGTGGTTTTGGGGTTGGGGTACTTCGCACTCGCCGTCGCGATCCGTATCTTCGGCGTCGCGCCCATCGACTGTATCTGCGAGCCACAGTACATCAAGTCATTCGTCCACCTCGCGCGGCGGCTTTGGCGGCACTGGCTCGGGCCACGCCTCCGGGAGTTGATCCCGTGCAACGCTTGACATCTCAACCGCGTAACGATTGGCAAACCAAGGTCGAAAGCCAGGGCTTGCACTATCACACACTCGACGGCCAGCCTTATTGGGACGAGTCGGCCTACTATTTTTTCACGACGACCGAAATCGACGAGATTGAAAAGGCGACCTACGCCCTCAATGACTTGTGTCTCAAAGCTGTCGAACACGTCATCACCAAGAACATGTTCGAGCGTTTCGGGATCCCGCCTGAGTACGTGCCGTGGCTCAAGAACAGCTGGGAGAGAGATTCGCAGACGCTTTATGGTCGTTTTGACTTCTCTTTCGATGGTCGGACGCCACCGAAGATGCTGGAGTACAACGCCGATACGCCGACAGCGCTGTTGGAAGCGGGTGCCATTCAGTGGTTTTGGCTGCAGGACACGCAGCCCGGCAAGGATCAATTCAACACCATCCACGAGCGGTTGATCGAGTTCTGGAAGGCACTCACGCCGGTGCCCGAGGGGCCGGTGCATTTCGTGTCACAGAGCGGGCATCTCGAAGATTTCATGACAGCCAATTACCTGCGCGATACGGCAGAACAAGCCGGCCTGAAGTCGATCTACCTGCCGATCGAAGACATCGGTTGGAACGCGGCCCGCAATCAGTTCGTCGATCAAGACGAGAACATTGTGCGCACCTGTTTCAAGTTGTATCCGTGGGAGTGGTTGATCCACGAGGATTACGGCCCGCACTTGCTGAAGACGAAAACACGCTGGTTGGAGCCGCCCTGGAAGATGTTGCTGAGCAACAAAATGATCCTCGTGGTTTTGTGGGAGTTGTTTCCTGAGTGCCCATACCTGCTGCGCACGGCAGAACAGCCGTGGAACCAATCGTATGTGCGCAAGCCGGTGTGTGGACGGGAAGGCGCCAATGTGACGATGGTGGTCAATGGCCAAACGGCGACCGAGACGGCTGGTGACTACGGCGATAGTCCAAGTATCTATCAAGATGTGAAGCCGCTGCCGGGTTTCGATGGCAAGTATCCGGTCATCGGTAGTTGGTTGGTCAACGGTTACGCCTGCGGCATCGGCATCCGTGAGGACAATTCCCCGATTACACGCAACACGAGCCGCTTCGTGCCGCATGTTTTCAGCGCCGGGCCGCCACCGTTACGTTGATTGTTTCATCCAAGTCGCCAATCGCTTCAAACCTTCTTCGGTGGACACGGTTGGCTCATATCCCAAATCGCGCTTGGCCGCTGCGATATCGAACCAGTGATTGGTGGCGAATTGCCGGACAACGAATCGTGTCAGGCGCGGCTCCGTTTTGATGTTGAAAGCCGTGTGGATGAACTCCAACATCCAGCCGATGGCATAGGCAGCGCGGTAGGGGATGTTCTTCGATACTGGTGACACATTAGCTGCCGCGAGTAGTCGATTCACAAACTCGCACATCACAACGGGTTGACCCTGGGAGAGAAAGTAGGCTTTGCCTGCCACGTTTGATCCCGGCGCAAGCCGATCAGCTGCCTGCAGGTGCGCCTTCGCCGCATTGTCAATGTAGATGACATCGACGAGGTTCTTGCCGCCATTGATGAAACGAAACTTACCGACCTTCACGCGGTCGATCAAGCGTGGCAGCAAATGATTGTCGCCTGGACCCCAGATGAGATGCGGCCGCAATGCGACGGTTGCCAGCGTGGCACTATTGGCGGCCAATACCTCGCGCTCGGCGATGGCTTTGGTCGCCGGGTAGTGGGCCTCGAAGTGGCGCGGAACTGGGGCGGTTTCAGAGACGCCATTCAGATCATCGCCAGTGTGAACAACACTCGGCGTGCTGGTGTAAACGAGCTTTGCGATGCCGTGTCGTCGGCAGGCGGCAAGCACATAGCGTGTGCCGATCACATTGGCACGATAGTATTCGCGACACGGCCCCCAGAAACCAGCTTTGGCACCAACATGGAAAACAATTTCGCTGCCACGAACGGCGCGGTCCACTACGTCAGGATTGGCCAAATCACCACAATGCTGTTCGACGCCAAACTGATCCAACGCAGGATAGCGGTGGCGCGACAGCGAACGAACTTCGTCGCCGCGTTCACGCAGCATTCTTGTGATGGCGCTGCCCAGAAAGCCACCACCGCCGGTGACGAGGGCCTTCATCGTAGTCTCCGCGCTGCCCAGATGGCAAGCTTCTCGCGGTTGATCTTGGCATTGTGGCGAATGTCCACAGGGAAGCCGGAGTGAAACACAAAGTCGCGGACTGCCGACGTGTGCGGGAAGCGATCACGAATTGCTTCAAGTTCCGGCACGATGTCTTTCGGCCTGCGCCGGCATTGTCTTTCCAGTTCAACACAAAGTGTTGGTCGCTTGACACCGTTCTTGATCGCGCCGACCAACGCTGTGCGAAATACATCAGGATGCACGTTGAACACCGCTTCGACCGGGATCGTGAACAGAGTCTGATCCGGCAACATCACGCGATGCGCATTGCGACCGCAGAACCATAGACGGCCGGTGTCGTCGAAGTACCCGATGTCGCCGGTGCGGTGCCAGACGGTGTCGTCATCGGGAATCTTGTGCAATGCATCCGCGTCGGGACGGTTCCAGTACTGACGGGATACGACGGGACCACGGACACAAATCTCTCCCCTCTCCCCCTGTGGGAGAGGGGTCGGGGGTGAGGGGAAAGGCC
>JANLTA010000455.1:0-9342 GCA_031362705.1 Gemmataceae bacterium
ACCGGGTTGCGCATCGGCAGCGGCGGCATGACTCTCAATGATGTCCAACTGACGAACTCGACGGTGGCCGGCAACGATGTCATCGGACTGGCATTCAATCCCAGCGGCAGCATCATGTCGGCGACGAATTACACCATCAGCAACACGACATTCACAACGAACGGCGACACCAGCTATAACCAGCCGGCGGTGCCGACACCGCAACTCGGCCGCGGTGATGTCAGCTTCTTCGGTTTCAACGGCAACGCGACGATGACGAATGTCAACGTCAACGGGTTGGCGACAAACGGAGCGCACATCGGCGTGCAATTCCGAGGGGCCAACGCCGTTGCGGCGGGCGGAACGGTTTCGCTGACGAATGTGACCGTCACCGGCAGCTACGTTCGACCGTTGAATCATCCCTCGCTCGGTGGCGGCCCTGGCGGCGGCTTGTTCATTCAGAATTACACCGATGTCAGCAATTTCTCGTTTAGTAATGTTGACCTCCTGAACACGGAGGGCCACCAGTTGTTCGTGGCGGGCGTGTCGAACACCTTGAACCTTGGCGATACCGAATTTGGTGCAACGCTGGGTGCCGGCGGCGCTCACATCGCGCTCGGTACAACCTCGCAGAATCCCACGGCGAAGTCGCCGGTCAGTATCGGCACATCCAAGTTCGGCGGCATTGACCCGGCGACGGCGACAACGGCACAACTCTTCGCGCTCTCCGACAAGATCGTGGATGGCGTGGATATTCCGGGAACTGCCGGCATCTCGTTGAAAGCCGGCAACGTCTACGTCACGCCAAACAGCTTCCAGGTGCCGAACACAACGAGTCCGAGCTTGCAGCGTGCAGTCGACGTCTCCAACAACGGCGACAAGATCAATGTGGCGGCCGGCACGTATATCGATAATGTCACTGTCACTAAGTCAGTTGAAATCGCCGGCGCCGGGCAAGGCCTCACAATCGTGCTTCCGGCGACGGCCGACCCCCAAGTCAACGCCAACAGCGTCACCGGGTCGCTTTCGGGCACTCCGAGCAACATTTTCCTGGTCCAAGCCAGCAACGTGACGATTCACGATCTGACCTTGGACGGCAATAACCCGGGCCTGACCAGCGGCATCATCCGCGACGGCCAGGATGTCGACGCCCGCAACGGCATCATCACCAACCACCCGATGGGCGTTTATAACAATTTGTCGGTGCATGATGTGACCGTGAAGAACATCTACCTGCGCGGCATCTATGCATCGAGCGGCGGCAGCTTTACCTTCGATCACAACACCGTGCAGAACGTGCTCGGGTCGGGCGCTTCGATCGGCATGTTCAATTTCGGCGGCTCGGGCGTCTTCAGTTACAACACCGTCTCCAAAACCAACGACGGCATTTCGGCAAATAACTCGACCGGTACCCAGTTCCTTAACAACATCGTCACGCTTTCGGGCAGCGGCATTCACACCGACAATGCCGGCAACGCAGGCGGTACATCGGACACCATTCAATTCAACACTGTTAGCAGTGGTTCCATTCCCGGCGGCAGCTACGGCATCTGGGTTTTTGCACCGTATCTGCCTGTACTGGTCGATCAAAACACGGTCAGCGGTGTTGACGCCGGGTTGAGCGTATTCGGATCTGGTAGCGCCGCCGTGTTGGTTACGCTGACGCAGAACAACGTGGACTTGACGGGCCGCGCCGACAGCCTGGGTGTGTGGGTATCGACGACGATATTCGGTTTCGGTTCGAGAGATGTGCTGGCCCTGATCGACAACGATAACACGATCCAGGGTGCGGGCACCGGCATCTATGTTGAGCAAGAGGGCGGCAAGACGACCCAGGTGACGATTAGCAACAACAGCGCATCGATTTTCGGCAATGTCATCGGTATTGATGTCACCGGCGGCACAGCAACGATCACCGGCAACCACATTTACAACAACACGACCGGCATCCGTCTAACCACGGGTGGCTCTGCGTCCATCACCAGCAACGATTTCGACGGCCCGGCGCTGGACAATGGCACCGACATTCGGCTCGACAGCACAGCTGGTACACTCACCGCGCTGACAGGCAATACCCTTCGCGGCGATACGTATTTCATTGATAACCGGTCATCGCAAGCCTTGAATCTGGTCGGTTCGGGCAACACGTTTGATGAAGCCAACAATTTCCGCATCGAAGACAAGCTGTTCCATGGCCCGGATGGAATTGGTAGCGGCTTGATTCGCATCGTCGCCGGTCAGGTGTACGTGACCACACCGGGCACGGGAGCGAACCCGGAGACGATTCAATTCGCGGTGAATGCGGCGAGTGGCAGCGACACGGTGAATGTGGAAGCGGGCACGTTCATTGAAGACGTGTCCATCGGCAAGTCGGTGACATTGCTGGGTGCTGGTGCCGGTATTTCCATTGTCAGCGGTGCCATTGGTGGTGGCGGTACGACGTTGCAAGTGTTGGCGAACAACGTCACCATCACTGGATTCACTATCACTCGTGAGGGCAACAACACCACGGATTGGAACGGCGCATTGAACACGGCGGGCATCGCCGTACAAGGCGCTTTCACCGGCCTATTGGTCCATGACAACCTGATCACGGGCAACCGGACCGGCATCGATATCAACAACAGCTCGGGTCACATCATCCGCAATAACGTGATTGATTTTAACCGCACCGGCATGATCATGCGGAACCAGACCGACAACCTGCTGGTGACGGAAAACGCCATCACCAATAACTGGACGGTCGGCGTGTTGTTCCTGGATGGCAGCGGCGGTACGAATACCCCGCTGAATCAGGCCATTGGTAGCAGCTTCTTCAATAACAACATCAGCGCCAACTGGTACGGCCAGATTGTCGATCGACAGATCGGCGGATCACTGCCAGCACCGGGCACTAATCCAAAGAACTTCAGCGGTAACTGGTTTGGCACCAACGCGCCGGCGATTAGCACGGCCAACAGCGCCGAGCCGGGTTACGCGGGACAGATTCCGGTCGCCTACGGCGGCACGGCAACACCTCCCGGCGGACAGCCTGACATCCTGGGTCTGGCGTCGGCCAACTTTGACGTCAGCCCGTGGCTGAACTTCAGCGCGGATACAAACGTGGAGACGACGCCGGGCCGGGGTACCTATGGCTTCCAGGGCGACTTCTCCAGTTTGACAGTGACATCACAAGGCACGCAAGTCGGCGCGACAGGTCGAATTCAAGAGGCGATCAATCTAATTACTGACGGCGTACTGGTCGGCGGCGCACGGCTCGTCGAGGTTCTCGCGGGCACATACGACGAGGTCGCCAACATTAACCGGTCGCTGACGCTGCACGGTGCGGCCGCACACGCTGCCAAAGTTGCCCCGACCACAGGCGTTCAGCAAACCGTCGTCACGGTGTCAGCACCTAATGTCACCATCGATGGCCTGGCGATCCAGGTCAATCAAAACGGTGGCGCGAATCCAATCGCTCCCGTGGCCATCGCCGGTTTCAGCGCGGCGGACTTCAATGGTTTGACAATCAAGTCCACTCAAATCACATCGATTGGCAGCAACACAACGGCCTGGACCAGCTCGCCGAGTACCTTGACGGTCCATGCGGCCGGCATCGTGCTGTACGATTCGGTGAGTGCCGGCGTGGCAAGCGTGACTTTGACCAACAATACCGTGGACATCACCAGTGGTGCCAGTTTCTTCCAGCGCGGCGTATGGTTGGCGGCATTGAACGCTCAGGTGACCGGCAATACGCTCAAGGGTGCTGCCAACGACCTGATATTCCAGTTCGCATCCGGCGGCGCGTCGCTTATCGACAACAATGATTTCTTCGGCCAGCATCGGGCCGGCGGCGGTGGCGTGGTCCTGGCCGATCCCAATAGCTCCAGCCCAATCACCGTCAGCAACAACGACTTTGCACCGACCGCCGGCGACCCGTTCTTCGTTCAGACCGGGTTGGTGGTCAACTACAGCAGCACGGGCGCCACTTCGCCAATCACCATCGTCAGCAATTCGTTCGTCGGCGATGTGATCGGCATCTATCTTGGTAGCCAGTCCGGTACGATCATTGATGGCAACACGTTTACGCCGTCCGCTGGCTTGCCGGCGAACCCAGCCATTGGCGGTGAGGACTTCTTCCATATTTTGGTCGACTCGAAATCGCAAACTCCCTTTGCTCCTGGCATCCTCAATGACGCCGACATCAAGAACAACATTTTCAACGCGGCGGCCGGTTCCGAAGGTTCCGCCGTCGTGGTCGCCAACAGCTTGCCCGGCGGTTTGTTTGGAACGGTCCTGGTTGGCGTCAACGGCGACAACACGTTCAACGTCGGCATTAAGCGCGGCGTCTGGCAAACCGGCGGCAACTCCACCGTCAGCGACACAATTACTGGCGCGACCACCGGCGTGATGGTATCGGGCGGCACACTGACTCTGGTATCCACCAATTTCAACGGCGCAACCGACAACGGTGCCGACCTGCGCATCGATGCCACCGCGGGCGCGGTCACAATCGGCGCGGGTAACAGCTTCGCGGGTGACACTTATTTCATCGACAATCAGTCATCGCAGACGTTCAACCTGGTTGCGTCGGGCAACACGTTTGACGAGTCGAACAATTTCCGCATCGAAGACAAGCTCTTCCATGCTCCCGATAACGCGCCCAGCGGCCTGATTCGCATTGTCGCGGGCCAGTTGTATGTGACCACGCCGGGCACGGGAGCCAGTGCAGAGTCGATTCAGCTGGCAGTCAACGCGGCAAACGGTAGCGACACGGTGAATGTGGAAGCGGGCAAATTCGTTGAAGACGTGACCATCGGCAAATCGGTGACATTGTTGGGAGCCGGTGCCGGCGTTTCCATTGTCAGCGGCGCGATCGGTGGCGGAAATACGACGTTGTTCGTGACTGCGAACAACGTCACGATCACGGGCTTCACCATCACTCGTGAAGGCAACAACACGACCGATTGGGATGGCGCATTGAACACGGCGGGCATCGCCGTTCAGGGCGGTTTCACCGGGCTGCTGGTGCACGATAACCTCATCACCGGCAACCGGACCGGCATCGACATCAACAACAGTTCGGGCCATACGATCCGTAACAACGTGATTGATTTCAACCGCACCGGCATGATCCTGCGGAACCAGACCGACAACCTGCTGGTGACGGAAAACGCCATCACCAACAACTGGACGGTGGGCGTGTTGTTCCTGGATGGCAGCGGCGGTACGAACAGCCCGCCGAACCAGGCCTTGGGCAATAGTTTCTTCAACAACAACATCAGTGCCAACTGGTACGGCCAGATTGTCGATCGACAGATCGGCGGATCCTTGCCGGTGCCGGGCACCAATCCCAAGAACTTCAGCGGTAACTGGTTTGGCTCTAGCGCGCCGGTGATTAGCACTGCCAACAGCACCGAACCGGGTTATTCCCCACTGATCCCTGTCGCTTACGGCGGCACGGCAACACCTCCCGGCGGACAGCCTGACATCCTGGGTCCGGCCTCGGCAAACTTCGACGTCAGCCCATGGCTGAACTTCGGCGCGGACACAAATGTTGAGACGACGCCGGGTCGGGGCACCTATGGCTTCCAGGGCGACTTCTCCAGCCTCACGGTCACAGCGCAAGGCACGCAAGTCGGCGGTTCGAGCCGCATACAGGAAGCCATTGACCTGATTGCCACCGGAACGTTGACGGGTAGCAACCGGCTCGTGTTGGTTTTACCTGGGTCGTACACAGGCAACGCCGATGTGAATAAGGCCATGACGCTCACGACGGGTCAGGCCACGACCATGACAGGCAACCTGAGCCTGAGCGCGGCTGGCGCGACCCTTACCCCGGGCTTCAGTCCGGCTCAGGTCACGGTTGTCGATTTCGCGGCAGGCGCGGGTAGCTTCACGAATTTTGAGTTGGACAACAGCACCACGCCTGGCACTGGCTACGATCAGATCGTCGCCAGCGGCAACGTCGTGTTGAACGGCACGTCAACTGCCAACGTCAGCAAGACCGCGGGTTATTACCCCGCTCCGGGCAGCGTGTTTACACTGATCAACAACACCGGATCCAATGCGATCAGCGGTACCTTCAGCAACCTGATCGATAATTCGACGATTTTCTTTAGCGGCTTCCCATTCTTCGTTGACTACCAGGGAGGCGACGGCAATGACCTGACGCTGGCCCTGAAAGCGGTAGCGACTGTGTATGTCGGCGAGAACTCGGTCACCGATTTTACGATCACTAATGACATTGCTCCCTCGGGCTTGTCGCTTGGCGATACGGTGACATGGAATCCGAGCGGCACGCAGCACGGGGCCGGCACGGTGTCAGGCCTGACCTTCGGCTACAACGCGTTCACCGTGATTCAGGATGCGATCACAAACGTTTCCACCGCCGGCACCATCAATATCGAAGCCGGTACGTACGATCAGACAGCGCTCATCAACAAGCCATTGACAATGGTTGGCGCCGCGGCCTTCGCCTCCATGATCGCGCCGACCACCGGCGCACACCAAAGTGTGCTGCGAGTCGACGCAACCAACGTTACTATTGATGGATTGCTGATTCAGGTCAATCAGAACGACGACGGCGGTATCGGCGGCACCGCACCCATCGCCCCCGTCGGTATTTCGGCAATCGGGCCTGCGCCCGGATTCGCCGGCGACTTTAATGGTCTAACCATCCAAAACAATAAGATCACGTCGATTGGCGACAATGCCGTGCAGTGGACCGGGTCGCCGGGCTTGTCGCTGCGGGCGGCTGGCATCGTGTTGTATGACAATCCCGGCGGCGGCATCCCCAGCGTCACCATCGACAACAACGACATCAACATCACCAGCGGCAATAGCTTCTTCCAACGCGCCGTGTGGTTGGCCCAAGTCCAGGCAACAGTTACCGACAACACGATCAAAGGCGCTGCCAACGATCTGATCTTCCAGTTTGCCTCCGGTGGCGCCTCGTTGATCGACAACAACAACTTCTTCGGCCAACATCGTGGCGGCGGGGCCGGACTGAACATTAGCGATCCTAATTCCTCAAGCCCGATTACGATTACCAACAATGACTTTGTGCCGACGGCAGGCGATCCAGCGGCTTTCCAGTCCGGCTTGCTGGTCAACTGGAATACCAATGGCGCGACTTCGCCGATCAACATTCAGGGCAACACGTTTACCGGCGAAGTGCTGGGCATCCAGTTGACCAATCAAACGGGTACGATCGTTGACGGCAATACGTTTACACCTACGGCCAGTTTGCCGGCGCAGGGTACCTTGGGCGGCGACGATTTCTTCCACATCTTCGTCGATTCCAAAGCATCATCGACAAATTCGCCCGGCGTGCTGAACAGCGCCGACATCAAGAACAACATCTTCAACGCGGCAAGCGGCTCCGAGGGTTCCGCGGTCGTCGTTGCCAATACGTTGGTTGGGGGTCTCTATGGCACGGTCGCCATTGGGGTCAACGGCGACAACGCTTACAAAACCGGACTTGTTCAGGGTGTGCGTCAATTCGGCGGCAATTCACAAGTCAGCGACAAGATCACCGGGCTTGCTACCGGCGTGCTGGTTGCGGGCGGCACATTGACACTGTCTGACAGCAATTTCGATGGTGTCACGGACAATGTGATCGATCTGCGGATCGAGAGCACGGCCGGCACCGTCACCGTGGGTGTCAACAATGCTTTCGCAGGCAACAACTACTTCATCGACAATCGTTCGGCTCAGAACATCAACTTCGCCGGCAGTGGCGCGACCTTCGATCAACCAAACAACTTCCGCATCGAAGACCGCATGTACCACGCGCCCGACGATGCGGCCTCCGGCCTCGTCCGCTGGGTGGCCAATAGCGTTTTTGTCACAACGACTGGCACAGGAGCCAGCAACGAGACAATTCAACGAGGCGTCAACGCGGGTGTTTCAGGTGACACTATCTATGTTGAGGCCGGTTCGTTCTCCGAAGACGTGACCATCGGCAACGCGGGTGTGACTGTGCTCGGTGCCGGTGTGGGCGTAACGACGATCAGTGGCCCGATTGGCGGCTCCGTTGCGACATTCGCCGTCGCGGCCAGCAATGTCACCATTGCGGGCTTCACCATTACGCGCGAAGGCAACAACGTCGCCGACTGGAATGACGCTGGCACGAACACCGTAGGTATCTCGGTGTCCGGCGGCGTTACCAACTTGCTCGTGCATGACAATCTCATTACCGGCAACCGCAGTGGTATCGACGTCAACAACAGTTCCGGTCACACGATTCGCAACAACGTCATCACCGACAACCACACGGGTATGATCTTCCGCAATGCCACCAACAACATGACGGTGGTTGAAAACGCGATTACCTTGAATCGAACCGTGGGTGTGCTGTTCCTTGAGGCAAGCGGTGGTTCCAACGTTCCCGCACAACAGGCCCTTAACGGCACGTTCAGCAATAACAACATCTCGGGCAACTGGTACGGCCAGATCGTTGATCGCCAATCGGGTGGTTCACTACCCGCGCCAGGACTCAATCCCAAGAATTTCAGCAATAACTGGTTTGGCACCGCGACTCCGGTGATTTCCACGGCCAATAGCGGCGAACCTGGCTATGCAGTTCATATTCCGGTGGCGTTCGGCGGCACGGCGACACCTCCCGGCGGTCAACCAGATATCCTGGGGCCGGCGTCAGGTAACTTTGATATTTCGCCATGGTTGAACTTCGGCACCGATACGAATGTTGAAACGACTCCGGGCCGCGGCACCTATGGCTTCCAGGGCGACTTCTCCAGTTTGACCGTGACCACGCAGGGCACGCAAACCGGAGCGTCGAGTCGAATGCAGGAAGCGGTTGATTCTATTGCCGATGGTGCCCTTGTTGGCAGCAACCGGCTCGTGCTTGTGTTGGCCGGCGCTTACACTGGCGACGTGGACGTGAACAAAGCCCTGACAATGCGGACCGGTCACCCCACCACCGTCGCGGGCAACGTGAATTTGAGCGCTGCGGGCGCGACGTTAATCCCGGGCTTCAGCCCGGCGCAATTCTCGGTCGTGGACTTTGCAACCGGCTCAGGCAGCGTAACGATCCTGGAACTGATCAGCAGTACCACGCCGGGCACGGGCTATGATCAAGTCGTGGCCAGCGGCAATGTCAATCTGAACGCCACCTCGATGGTCAATTTGTCGCGGGACGTCGCGTTGGTTCCTGGACCCGGGGCAGTATTCACCTTGATCAATAAGACGAGCGCGGGCGCGATCGTGGGTGAGTTCGGCAACCTTGCCGATAACAGTGTCATCAACCTCAATGGCATCCTGTTCGCCGTCGATTATCAGGGCGGCACTGGCAATGATCTGACCCTGACATTGGCGGCACCGAGCGTTGTTTACGTTGGCGAAAACTCGCCTTTCGACTTC
>JANLTA010000824.1:0-4107 GCA_031362705.1 Gemmataceae bacterium
GCTTGGCGATGGCCGCGCCGTGGATCACGACAAACGCGATCAGAGCAAAGACGCCCGTGACCGCCAGGCTGGCAGTCGCTGAGCCGCCGAAGGGCAGCATCCCAAGCAGATTGTTAAACAGGATGAAAAGGAAAAGAGTCCAGAAAAACGGCAGCCACTTATCCGAGTCGTGCGCTCCAAGGTTCGGCCGAACGATGCGATCGCGGGTAAACGTCAGCATGTACTCGAAGAAGTTGTCCCATCGGCCACGCGGCGGATCGCCATTGGCCAATCGCCGCGACAGCGGAATAAAGATCGCCAGGATCAAGCCGCATGCAATCAGTTCGAGGACAATGAACTTGCTTAACGGCGGCAGCAAATTGAAGACAATGTGCTGCGTCTCAAAAAAGTCCCAGAACCGGGAATCGACGACGTGTCCGAAGGCGTCCGCCAATAGCATGTCGAGCCCGTCTCCGCTTAAGTCCTATTCAGCCCGTCGATCGCGTGCCGAGTCCGCACAAGCAAGCTGGCTTGGTAGAAAACCAGCACGGCTGGCCAAAACCCCAAGCCGAGCAAGTCGCCCGCTAGCCGCCAAAGCAGCGCGGCCCCCCCGAGCGTCCACATCAACCGTAGAAACAATCCGCGAGGTACGACAACCAATCGGCGATTCAAAGAGGTTTTATTAACACGTCGGCTGATGGCAACCCGCTCGACGACGATTGGCACTCCGCAAAGTACCCACGCTGCGGAAGTCCCGGTCAAGCCGCGTGTTCCATCGATCATGCCGATGATCGCAATCGTCACCACACCCACGAAAAGGTAGACCCAAGCCGTCATGAGCAGCTTCATGGTTTTGGCCGATTCAGTAACGCGAGATGATAGATGCCAAGCGCCAACCCCGAAATCACGCCGACGATGGATAGCACCGGCATCCAACCGAGCCAAATATCCAAACCAATACCCATGATGATAGGAACGACCATCTCTGTGCCTACGGATGCAATCGCCATGAGTCTGCCTAGGTTCCGATCGAAATCTTCATTGGCCATGTCGTTATCTCCAATACGTTTGTGGCCGTGTCCAGTACTCTGCCAAAATCGTCATAACCCGAATGACCCCGGTATCTTATCGTAACCTCCCAATGGGCAGTATGAACGAGCCACCACACGCGATTCGCCGATTTGGCAGTGCCCCCCGTTGACTCTTCACACCGTTTTCTTTAGGATAAGACCATGTGTGAGGAATGTAAGTCCTGAATCCGACGTGGTTTGGGGCGGACCTTGCTCGCACGCTTCGATCGACTCGCCGGCCATCGACGCAACTCGTTTTGGCTGAACAAGTTCGGTTGATGTCTCATCGCTAAGGCGACTTGCGGCCCACTCGATTCTGTCCGCAACTGCTTTTAGCTTATGACTTTGCGTTGATTTCTTCCACTCCGTGGTCGAAATGCTGACGCCGAGGCACCTTCCTTTCGGCCATGAAGGCCGAAAGTGAGTTTTCCACGGATGGGCATCGATTGACCCAAGCCCCGCTCGTCCCGGGCCACGGAGTTGTCGCACATGACCAGCGAACAGCTGAGTTCCTGCTCTAAAAAGAAACTCGAAGCACTGGCGAAGCTGGAAGGCATTGCCGGATGGAAGGCCATGCGAAAAGACCAACTGGTCGTCGCCATCCTGGACGCCCGCAAGCCCGGCAAAAAGCCGGCTGCCGCCAAGGTGATACCGCCGGCCAAAGTCGTTGGCAAAGGTTCGCCCGCCAAGCCGGTGGTCGGCAACAAGTCATTACCCAAGCCGAAGCTGCAACGTGCCGCCGCCCGGGATACATCGGGCAATCCATCCAGCGGTTCGCTGCTCGAACAGCGCGTTGGAAGCAGCAAGTACGAAGGCGGCTCCAGCAAAGACCCCGCCATCAAGTCAGCGCCCGAATTGCCGAAGGGTTACAACAAAGACCGCCTTGTGGTCATGGTCCGTGATCCGTTTTGGCTGCACGCATATTGGGAACTCACTGATCAATCATTGCGTCGCGCGGAAGCCGCTCTGGGCCAGGATTGGCACGGGGCCAGGCACATCCTCCGCGTGGTCGATGTGACCGCCAACGAGACGACCAGCACGGCCGAGGCTCACATCAAGGACGTCGAGATCAGCGGCACCGGCAACAACTGGTACGTCGAAGTCAAGAACGCACCACGATCCTATCGCATCGACATTGGTTACGTTTCCAAGCGTGGCCAGTTCTATGCGATTGTCCGCTCCAGTTCCGTGACCACGCCATCGCCGGATGCGTCCGAGTCGATGGAAGAAATCGAATCAATGCTGCTCGACAGCCCGATGGCCGACCGCATTTTCGCGATGGCCGCGACTTACGATCCGTTGCACGCTCCAAGCAGCAACGAACAGAAGCTGGCGTTCGAGGAACGCCTCAAACGACCTGTAACGGCGGCACCGCTCTCAAGCGCATCGTTCGCGCCGCCGGTGGACAAGAACCGCAAGTTCTGGTTCCAACTCGACGCCGAGTTGATCGTCTACGGTGCGACCGAACCCACAGCGAAGGTCACGCTGCAAGGCGAACCGGTGAAGCTGCGTCCCGATGGCACATTCACCATGCGCTTCAGCTTGCCGGACGGCCGGCAGATCATCCCCGCGGTCGCCAACTCCATCAACGGTGTGGACGAAAAAACAATCGTTCTGGCCGTCGAACGCAACACACGCGCGCTCGAACCCATGATCCGCGAAGAAGAACTTGTGAAGTAAGCGCTCGCCGCGATTTGTCTTCTCTGTGCTTCCTTTGTGCCCTTTGTGTCTTTGTGGTGAGTCTTAAAATCAACCACAAAGGGCACAAAGGGAACACAAAGAGAACACAACTGAAACCCATGAGAAGTCCGCAGCCCGCTGGTGAACCCAGCGGGCTTTTTTTGTGATGACCTCAATGATTGCCAGCGCTGACACCGCCCTGCTCCGCTTCTCGCGGTCTGCGATGGCCACCGTGTTTGAGTTGGTATTCCCGTGGGGCACAACACACGCCGACCGCATTGCGGCCGATGCCTTTGACTTCATCGACCGATTGGAATCCCAACTCACCGTCTACCGCGAATCCAGCGAAGTCAGCCGGCTGAATCGAATTGCGCATCAAGCGCCAGTGCCCGTCGAACGTAACCTCTTTGAGCTTTTGCAGCTCTGCCAACGCCTATCGCAGCAAACTGGCGGCGCATTTGATATCACGTCGGGACCGCTTATCAAAGCTTGGGGATTCTACCGCCGCCAGGGCCGTGTCCCGAGCGACGCGGAGTTAGAAGCTGCAATGGCCAGCGTGGGTATGAACAAAATCGTTTTGGATGAGTCACGCACTTCAGTGCGGCATGTTCAACCTGGCGTCGAAATCAACCTCGGCAGCATCGGAAAGGGCTATGCGCTGGATCGCGTCGCCACGTACTTACGCGACAAATATCCGGTCGAGGATGTCCTTCTGCACGGCGGCACAAGTTCCGTCTTAGCCATCGGCGACAAGTCCTGGCCCGTGGGCGTCAAGCATCCGCATGAATCAATGCGCCTTGGTACGCTCACGTTGCGCAATCGAGCAATGGCGTCGTCCGGGGCGAAGTATCAACACTTTGAGAATCTTGGCCGCAAGCTGGGTCACCTGCTTGATCCACGAACCGGACAACCAGCGTCAGGCGTGGCTCTGGCCGTGGCCCTCGCACCGACAGCTGCCGAAGCCGATGCGCTGGCCACCGCGTTTTACGTGATGGGTGTGGAGAAAGCGGGATACTATTGCACACTACATCCGGACATTGCCGCCGTGATGTTGCCCGATCACGCTCATGCCGCGCCGATGATGCGTAACGTCAGCGATGAATGGAAGCCGGCCGATGCGAACGACGACTACGTTGCCCCGTCGAATGACGAGTGATACCAGATCGCCTTGATGGCTATCAGTCTCAACCCGCGGCCGAACTCAAGATTCCCCTCCCTTGAAGGCATAGGTATGGACACAACTTTTTGACGAGGAAATATTACCATGACCGACGTGGCATGAATCCTGCTCGGCCCAAAGGGCCGACCTTCCTTAGCCCAGCCCATCGGGCTGGGTTCGGGTGCAAGACCGTTTTCGCGGTCTGAAGGACCGCGCTTT
>JANLTA010000536.1:0-9774 GCA_031362705.1 Gemmataceae bacterium
TAAGTATCTGCCGAACTTGTGACCCTGAAGGGGATGCGATAATGTCCGCGGTTCATCACGACGAAGCCCCAGCCCTGCACATGGGTTTGCCGCTGCCCAACGGCAAGCTGGCAATATGGCTGTTCCTCGTTACCGAAATCATGTTCTTTGCCGGCTTGATCGGCGCGTATATCGTGCTGCGGTTTTCCACTCCATCCTTTGATGAAGCACGAGTCGTTTCGGTCGGCAGCGATACGGCCAAGGTCTATTGGCCCAGGCCGCACGATGTGCATTTGGCTGAAATCTACGGTGCCGTCAATACGTTTGTGCTGATCTGCTCATCGTTGACGGTGGTGCTGGCACATGCGGCACTCGGCAAGAAGCAAGTCTCCAAAGCAACCACTTACATCGCTATCACGCTGATCCTCGGCTGCGTGTTTATGGGCATTAAGGCGGTCGAATACAAAGCCAAGTTCGATCACGGTATCCTGCCCGGACGCATCGGCGATCATCTGGAGAACACCGAAGTCGGCTACCAGTACAAGGACAAAATCCGCCTTCAACTTCGGCAAATCGTCGAGACGCCGGAAGCCGTGCATGTCGCCAAAGATTCAGAAGCCTACAAACATGCTGATGAACTTTACAAGGCATTGGATGGGGTCGAAGCAAAGCCGGGCGTCACGTTCATTCCCGCGTTAACGCCCATTGCTGTCGGTAACAAAGTCAACGACCTGTTGCATCATCACGATGATCTGCACCTGTCGCCGTACATCCCGTATGGCAACCTGTGGGCCTCGTGCTATTTCGCCATGACAGGATTTCACGCGGTTCACGTGCTGGGCGGGCTGGTCATTTTCGTCATCATGCTCTTCAAGGCGGCGGCCGGCACGTTCGGCCCGCAGCATGAGGGCTTCGTCGAACTGACCGGCCTTTACTGGCATTTTGTCGATATCGTCTGGATCTTTCTGTTCCCACTGCTTTATCTTGTGTGATCAACAAAAGAGCCTACCCGTTGCAACGGGTGGGCATTCAGGAGATGAATATGTCCCACGATACTCACGACGAACACGCTCACGGCGCTTCGATGCAAGCATATATGGCCGTGTTCGTCGCGCTGAGCGTATTCACCGTCGTGTCGTTCATCGCCAACTGGGCAACGCGTGAACATCACATCACGGCCGCGACCGCGTTCGCCATCATTCTTGGCGTGGCTGTGATCAAGGCGTGCCTCGTCGCGGTCATCTTCATGCACCTGAAATGGGATTGGCGCAAGCTGTATTTCATGATCGCACCGGCGTTTATCCTCGCGCCATTCCTGGTGTTGGCATTGTTGCCCGATATCGTCCTTTATTGGAAGAATCTGGCCGGCAAATGAACGCGATCAAGGTATTACGCGCCATCACATTTGGACTATTGGTGTGTGCGGTCGGCGTGGGATTGTTGAAGCTGCGTCCGGCACCCGATGAAGAGTATTGGCCGCTGGGCAAGTTTGATTTTCTCGCCTCCACCGGCGGCCGCGTCACTGATCGCCATCTTTCAGGCAAAGTCTGCATCATCGGCTGTTTCTTCACTTGTTGCACCACTCAGTGCCCGGCACTCACGGGTTCCATGGCCCGGTTGCAGAACGAGTTGCGCGACTTGCCCGACGTTCGGCTCGTATCGCTGACCGTGGACCCGGAGCACGACACGCCGGAAAAGTTGTCGGCGTATGCGCAGACCTTCGGCGCTGATCCCAACCGTTGGATATTCCTCACCGGTGACCAAGCCGCCGTCGAGTCGTTCGTAACAAAGCAACTCAAACAGGGCATGGAAAGGAATGCCGGTGCCGAGCCGGGCGACCGGTTTCTGCATTCGGAGAAACTGATCCTCGTGGACCGCGCCGGTCAGATTCGCGGTTTCTTCAACGGCATCGACCCGGTCGAAGTGGACAAACTCCGCCAAGCCGTGAAGCGACTTCACGGGTAACTCAATGCCCGACTTCCCCACAATCAATGCCGGGTTGAACGCGTTGGCTGGTGTCTTGCTACTTGTCGGATGGATTGCCATTCGCAACCGCCGGATACGGCTGCATCAGACATGCATGGTTTCGGCGTTCACGGCCTCAACGATCTTTCTGGCGTCGTACTTGTATTACCACATTGTCATTAAGGGTGGTCAGCCCACGCGCTTTCCGGTCGAGGGCACGCCAAAAACCATCTACCTATCCATCCTGTTGTCGCACACGATCCTGGCGGTAGCCGTCGCCATCATGGCGCCGATCACCATGTACCTGGCGTTTCGCGGCCGGTTCGCAAAACACAAAGCGCTGGCCCGCTGGACGTTACCGATCTGGTTGTATGTGTCGGTCACCGGGGTCGTCGTTTACTGGATGCTGTACCGCATGTATGCGCCGGTCGTGTAAACCCCTCTTCCCACCACGGCGGGATGGCGTATGATTTCTTCTGGAGGCAGGCGCATGAGATGGTTTTCATTGGCGTTATTGCTCATGCTGGCGGTTGTGCCGGCGGTGTCGGCCTGTCCCAATTGCAAAGAAGCGGTCGCGTCCGCCGGTGACCCTTCAGACGACGATCCGCTCCGCGAAGCCCGGGCATACAACTACAGCATCTATTTCATGCTGGGCGTGGCCTACACATTACTCGGGGTGGGCGGGGGTGTTGGCTACCGAATGTACCGCCTCCAGCAAAGTTGCCGCCCGGCCGACGTGTAACGCATCTGCAAGTTGTTCCCCGCACCGTTGACGAGCCACCCATTGTCGTGATAACGTAGAATCAGTCGGAAGCCCAAGTTTCACCCGTCGGCCCGGAGCGCGGCGATGACGGTCGGCCAGCAAATCGAAAGTCCGACCTGCCCAGCCGAGTAAGACCAAGGGACAATTCGATGGCGGCACCAAAAGGCGTTTGGGGCATTGACATTGGCCAGTGTGCTCTCAAGGCACTCCGCGTTGAGTTACTCGATGGCGAAGTCCACGCCACCGGCTTTGACTACATCGAACATCCGAAAATCCTCAGCCAACCCGATGCCGACCCGGACCAACTCACTCGTGAGGCGTTGGACCAGTTCCTCTCGCGCAACTCACTGAAGGGCGATTTGGTCGCGGTGGCCGTGCCGGGGCAGAGCGGACTGGCCCGCTTCGTGAAGCTGCCGCCGGTCGAGGAAAAGAAAGTCGGCGACATCGTCAAGTTTGAGGCTAAGCAGCAGATTCCGTTTCCCTTGGAAGAGGTCGTCTGGGATTACCAGAAGATCGGCTCTGGCGCTGTTACGGATGGCTTTGCCCTGGAAACCGAGATTGGCCTGTTTGCCATGAAGCGGGATATCATCGCCCGCAGCCTGCAGCACTATCAGGATGTCGGCGTCGAAGTCGATATTATCCAGATGGCGCCGTTGGCGCTATGCAACTTTGTCGGCTACGAAATGCTCGGGAAGGGTGGCCCAGCCGGCGCTGAACCCGCCGAAGATGATACCCCGAAGGGTAAGCGCAAGTGCGTCGTCGCGCTGGATGTTGGTGCGGATGCGTCGAATCTCGTCGTGACGGACGGCGACAAGATCATCTGGCAGCGGCCGATCCCACTCGGCGGCAACCATCTCACCCGCGCGCTGTCTAAGGAACTTAAGCTCACCTTCGCCAAAGCCGAGCATCTGAAAAGGAATGCCGCGAAGTCTCCGCCCGACTTGAAGCAGATCCTCTCGGCATTGCGACCTGTGCTATCCGACCTCGTCGGTGAAGTGCAGCGGTCGCTGGGTTATTTCACCAATTCGCACCGGGAAGCGCATGTCGCATACCTGGTGGGCCTCGGCAGCGCATTTCGCTTGCCCGGCCTGCAAAAGTACATCGGCGAAAAGCTCGGCATTGAGGTACGCAAGCCCAACAAATTCACCCGGCTGACCGGCGATGAAGTGGTCAATGCCCCGGTGTTCACGGAAAACCTGCTTGGTTTTGCCGTGGCTTACGGCCTGGCCGCCCAAGGCGTAAAGGCTTTGGCGAAACCGGACCAGAACTACGGGCGGTTGGTTACGAACTTACTACCACCGGAGATTCGCAAGGAACGCATGATCAAGGAAAAGAAGCCGTGGGCGATTGCCGCCGCCGCACTGCTGTTCCTCGGTGCCGGAACGATGACTGCCGGCTACGGCATGAGCTACAAAGCGGTTAATAATGACAAAGTCAACGCGGCGTTGAAAAGTGCCGACGATGCCGGCAGCCGGGTGACCGCTCGCAACGGGCAAATTACGACAAAAAAAAATGAACTGGTCGAGACGTACAACGCTGTCAACAGCATCGTGGCCGGCAAGGACGAGCAACTGAATTGGATTCGTTTGAACGAGTATATCAATCGCGCCTTGCCCCAACCGGATGGTAAGAATCTGGGACTCCGTGGTGATGTCGCCAAGCCGGGTGGTGCCCCCAATGAGCGGGTGCCGAATCAGACCGCTTTTTGGAATACCGACTTGGCCAAACAGGCCGCGCAGGATTACTTCGCGCGAGTGAAAGGCGACGAATCTGCCGACGCCCCGGTGGATGAAGTTCTGCGTGAGAATCTCTGCCGCGTGGATATCGAGTCGATTCAGACGTTGTTCACGCCGGACCTCAAGGCGTTCTACGATACGGCCAAACGTGATTCTCTGGACAAGACCGGAAAAGAACTGAATGGCATGTTGGCCTACGACGTCAATAATCCGCCGAAGAACGAGCCCGGATGGGTCGTGGCCATCAGTGGAACGAGTTTCAATAAAGGTGGGCCGACATTTGTGCGTGATGCGCTGGTCTATAACCTCACGCGCATGTGCAATCGCAAGTTCACCGCCGAAGCGGGTGCGGTCGCCACGCCGGACAACCCGCTCAAAACCGGAGAAGACCCGATTAACGATCGTGTCACCCATGTGTTCCTGTGGAATTGCTGGGATGTTGAAGATCCGAAGTCTGGCACGTTTGTGAATCTCGGCACCAATTATCTGAAGAATCTGGTGATCGCAGGGTCTGATCCGACAGCCACTACGGGAAGTACTCCTCCAGCTGCACCGATAGGACCGGGCCGCGATGGCTGGGTGCCGCTTGGCTCGGGTTTGATCTCAACTGGAACTGGCAGTGCCGGCGGTTTTCCCGCGTCGACCGCTCCCGCCGCACCCACTCCCGCACGTGGCGGTGGCGAGCGCGGCCCTGGTCGGGGCGCAATTCCCGCTCCAGGCGGTCAACCGGCCCCGGCCGCAACGAACGATCCGGCAACACCAACTGTGATCAAGACCAAGCCCGGGTATGAGTTCGTCGTCATGTTTATTTGGCGCGAACCGACCCCGTCCGATAAGCTCGTGCCCGGCAACTAAGGTACTCGTCACGCTCCGCGTGAGGAGTACGCACTGGACGCGATTAGACGCCCGACGAGGAAGCATCCGTGGACAAAGAAAAGCTGATCAAGCATCACTTTTGGATCCTGCTTGGCTTGGCCCTCCTGTTGCTGCCGGTGGCACTCGGTGCCGTGTGGATGGGTGTCGCCGATGCGACAGCCAAGCAAGCGCAAACCGTCAAGTCAAAACAGGATAGCCTGAACCTGCAAAAACCCATGGGTGAGAACTTTGTTCAGGAGTTGGAAAAACAGCGACAACTACTTGACGACAGCAAAGGCACGGTTTGGAAGGTCAACGCCGGACCGCAGGCGAGTCTCATTAAATGGCCTCGGGCGCTCACCACGCTGGATCGCCTCTATTTTGGCGATCAGCTCACTGATGACGACCGCACAGCGTTCAAGCGAAAAGATGTGTATGAAAACGAGTTCGACGACTTGGCTGAACTCGTCAAACCGACGGTTCTAGCAGGTGGTAACTGGCAATCGGTGTTGCGTTTCGTCAAGTTCGGGGCCAAGTTCCCATCCAACGAGGATTGTTGGCTGGCTCTCGAAGACTTGTGCATTCAGCGCGAAATGCTAATGTGCGTTCGTGAAGTCAATTTGCTGTTAGCTAGGTTTTGGGACGAGACAGCCAAGTCCGAAAAGGAGTTGAAGGAGCATTTCCAGTCGGCATCCGATGAAGCCGTGTTTCGCTTTGTCAGCCCATACTGGCAACTCGACCTGGCGCTGGCACCGACCACTCAGGGCAAAGGCAACGAATACAGTGTCCGCGGCCGGCTCACCAACAAGAGCCATCGCCGGCTCAATGTCGCCCGCATCGATTTCATGGTGTCGATGACTGAAGGCCGGGCAATGCCGTTGTCTGTTGACGGGCCGTTCCTGGGCTATGACCAGTTCATCGATTTCAAGGATAAACGATTGCCCGGCGGTGCGGTCAAGCCGAACATTCTGTCCATCGAACAAAAACTGGATGCCCGCTTCGTGCCAGTGAAAAGAATCGAGCAAATCAAACTGGGTTACCACTCCCATCGCACGGCCGACAAGCCACTGGTGATGGGCGCGGTCTCCGAAGAAGAAAAGAAAAAGACGGCCAATGCGCCTCCCGAAGGGGCAGATCCGAATGCGCCGCCAGCGGCAGCGGGCGCGGAGAAAAGCACGTCGGGCATTGATCGCCTGCGCTATCTGACAGTAACCAAGCAAGTGCGCCGTATGCCGATCGGCCTAGTATTGATCGTTGATCAAGCTCATGTCCAGGACATCCTGCGTGCTTTTGCGAATTCGCGGTTGCATTTCCAGACCACCCAAGTGCATCTGACGCGCAATCGTGGACAGGGCACCGGTGCCATGCCGCCGATGCCTGGCCCCGGCGGTGCCGCGGCGGCAGCGGGTGGCGAAGATTCCAATACCAACCTTGTGGAAGTTGCCGTCTACGGGTTGGCGTCTATTTACGAGAAGTTCCCGCCGAAGCCGGCCGAAGGTGCGACTCCGGATGCCAACAATCCCGCCGCTGCGCCGGCAACTAATCCACCCGCCAATGCACCGCCTGCACCCGCGCCGGGCACTCCGGAGGCACCCAAAGAAACAAAGCCGCCGGAAACGCCACCGCAACCAAAGGTCGGTTAACCCATCGCATCGCCCCGTGTGAGGACCACCGTTATGGCCAAAAGCAAGACTGCGTCATCCAAGAGCAAGTTTGATTTCCAGAAATTCTTTCTGGAAAAAGGCGAGAAGGTTGGTCTGATCGTCGCGGGGGTCGGCTTCGCGCTCTTGGTGCTGTTCGGCATCATGGCCGCCGCCGGTGCCGCCAACCCGACCAAACTGACCAACGACATCAAGACCGGCATTGCGAGTGTGGACAGCCGTCTCCAACAGTCCAGTGATGCACCGCCGCCAGTCCAGATTCCGGACAAGGATAGTGTGTTCGTCACGGTCAAGCCGACCGACTTTCCCACGCCTTACGAATTGTTCAATGTCTCAGGCACCATCTCAGAGAAGCGCAACAATCCGACGCTGCTGACCCTGATTGAAGGCGTCGCCAGATACCAAATCGGCGGCTTTGGCACTGTTATGACACAAGGGGAACAGGTGGCCGTGGTTAAAGACGTACAAGGCAAGGCAAGAAACAATTCCGGCGCCATTGCAAACCTGCTCAAGGCGGAAAAGCAAAGAGCGAAGGGTATTCTGCCCAAAGAGGCGCCAGCGATTCCGGTGGCACCGACACAGCTGCCGCCGCCCGTCGTTCCAGGCGGACAGGGCAAAGCAGGCGGTGGTCGTGCCAATGCGCCTGTCGCCGGTGCCGGCAAAGCGTCGGAATCTGAGATCGTGTATGTGTCTCTTGATAGCCCGGAAGTCAATAACGCCGTCTTTGCCATCAATCTTCGACCGGTGCGAATGGCACGAATTCAGGGAATTGTGCCGTACAAGATGCAGGTCGAAAAGTACCTTCGGGCGCTTCGACTCAACGATGACGCGCAGTTGACCGCTGAGAAACTCGAACCGACGTACAAAGGATTCAATGTCGAACGGCAAATCCTGGATGCAGATGGCAAAAAGGTCATTAAGGATTGGACCTACTTTGACCATGTCAAGGCCATGGAGAACTTCCAGGAGCCATCTCCGGGTACACGATTGCTATTCGCTGCCTACGAAAAGCTCGATGAACGGTTGAAGGACTTCATTCCGGAACCGATACACATGCTGTTCATGAAAGCGCCTTTGCTGGCGCATGGTTCGTATGAAACCGTGCAGCTTGTTGAACTCGGTCGCGCCTTGCAGGAGTTGGAAAAGAGTGGACCGCCAAAAGATCTGACCGACAAAGAAAAGAAGCTGAAAGGCAAGGGCAACCCGTTTGACCCCGTGGATTTGCTCACCCCCGGACAAGTCGGCAGTGGTCCCCAGGGCGGGTCGATTCAGGGCGCACCTCCCGGCGGCGGGCGCGCTCCTGCACCGGGCGCGGGCAAGGGCAACGATCCCCGCGTCGGCGGCATGCAACAAGCGACGACACGCACCAATGCCGCACCGGTGTGGTTGTTGCAGTTCATCGATCCCACCATTGAAGCCGGCTTCTGCTACAAGTACCGGGTGCAGCTCAAGGCGGTAAATCCCAATTACAACAAGCGCGATCTCGTCGCGTTCCCCGGATTGGCCTTACAGGAAGAATTGGTCAGTGACTGGTTTGAAATTGCCGATGTCGTATTCGCCAAGCCGGAAGAGTACATTTACGCTCACGGCGACAAGCTGAAAGAACGCCCGTCGTACGGTACTCCCGATTACGACACAACCTCGGTCAAATACCATCGCTGGTACGAGTACGTTCGTGTGACCAAAGACGGCGGCATTCCCGACCCCGTCGGCGAATGGGTGGTAGCCGACGTGTCGGCCAAACGCGGTCAGTTCATCCAGGACACAAAAATGTTCCGCCTGCCGCTGTGGTCGATGGTGACCGGCAGCTACGCCTTCCGTGATCCCATTAACCGCGTGGGCGATTCCAAGTCGCGCATGAAGGGCGAAAACGTCAACATGGAGTTTCGCCCGCTGAAGGACACACTCCTCGTCGATTTCGATGGTGGCTCCGGCATCTTCCGCTTGCCCAAAGCTGAATCCGTCGTTGATCAATGCGTCGCCGAAATCTTAATTATTACCGAGGAAGGTACCGCAATCAAAGTGTGCTCGCGTAATACGGTGGCCGACAAGGCCGATGCCGAACGCAAAGCCCGCGAAGAAGCCTGGCTCCGATGGCTGGAAGAAGTGCGAACCGCGGGCGACAGGCCAAACAACACGGCTGCTCCGGCCGGCAAGGCGGGCTAAAGCGCAATAGATATTTGCGCTGCGGGTTCGACTTTTCGATTCCCTCCCCCCTTGTGGGGGAGGTTGGGCCAAGCACCTCGCGAGATTCTCCCCCACAAAGAGGGAGGGGGCGACAGGCGAAAACTATAAGAAGCGCTCTCTAACCGCATTTGCCGACGATTGGTAGCAAATAGGACAGGCCACTCGCCTGTCTTTTTCATGTGGAGGCGGAGCCACGTTGGATCAGAAAATGCCGCCAGTCGGATTGATTCTGTGTGATGATCTCATGTTCGCCAGCCGTGTCACAGCGACGGCCACCGCACATCAGTTGCAGGTAATGCGTGTCCGCAATGTGGCAACATTAATGGATCGAATATCGATTGACTGCCCATCGTGTCTCATCGTGGACTTGCAGTCAGCGGGATTGAACATTGAGCAAGCGGTCGCCCAATGGAAAGCGCTGTCGCCACCGCCGTTTATTGTTGCGTTCGGATCGCACGTTGATGCGGCAACATTGAGTGCGGCGCGTCGGGCTGGCTGCGATGTTGTGCTGCCGCGCAGCGCCTTCGCGGAACAACTGGAATCCGAATTGCCCCGCTGGTTGTCTAGGGCGCGTTTATCTTTCGTGTAGCGGTCCGAAATTTTCCGGTCCCCTCCCCCCTTGTGGGGG
>JANLTA010000832.1:0-2037 GCA_031362705.1 Gemmataceae bacterium
GTTTGGCGATTTTGGCCTGCAAACGCTGGAAGGCGGCTGGCTGAGCGCTGAGACCATCGAGGCCGGCCGCGTCACAGCAGCGCACGCCACCCGCGGCGAAGGCCGGCTGTACATCCGCGTATTTCCGCACAAATCGATTACGTCGATTCCGCTGGAAACGCGCATGGGTAAAGGCAAAGGCGAGCCGGAATACTGGGCGGCTGTGGTGAAACCCGGCACAATGCTCTTTGAGCTGGCTGGCGTCCCCGAGCCAGCCGCACGTATGGCCTTCTCGAAGGTCGCATACAAGATGCCGTTCAAGTGCCGGTTCGTGCAACGAACCGCCAAGGGATCGTGATCGAGGTGAATCGGCGATGAAGGCCAAAGAGCTACGCAACCTGTCGATCGAAGAGTTGAAAAGCTCGTTGCAAGACGCGCAGAAGAAACTCTTTGAACTGCGCTTTCAGGCGGCGACGGATCGTCTGGAAACGCCGGATGCCATCTGCAAGACCCGCCGCGATGTCGCGCGGATCAAAACTATTCAACGGGAACGGGCCGGCCCCGCCACCGCGTCCGCCTGAGGATTGTTCGACCATGGCCGAAACGTTGACGCGAACGATGCGACGAACCGTGACCGGTGTCGTCACCCGCGATAAGGCAAGCAAGACGCGCCGAGTGGAGATTTCCCGGCTCGTCAAGCACCCGCGCTACGGTAAGTACATCAAGACCCGTACCGTGTGCATCGTTCACGATGAGAAGAATGAAACGCACACCGGCGATACCGTCGAGATCGCCGAGGCACGACCGATGTCCAAGACCAAGCGCTGGCGGCTCGTGCGCGTGGTCAAGAAGGCGCCCGGCGGCGTCGATACGTTGAGCCAGGGCAACCCGGCATAAAGCGGCTTGAGCGGCCGGGAGGTTACTCACGTGATTCAGGAATATAGCTTTATCGATGTCGCCGACAATACCGGCGCCAAAGTGTGCATGTGCATCAAAGTGCTCGGCGGCAGCCGCAAGCGCTATGCCTGCATCGGCGACGTCATCATTGCCAGCGTCAAGAAAGCACTTCCCGGCGGGGAAGTCAAAGGTGGCGACGTCATCCGTGGCGTGGTCGTCCGCACCAAGAAAGCGACGCGCCGGGACGACGGCAGCTATGTCCGCTTCGATAGCAACGCCATAGTGATTATTGACGCCGAGCAGAATCCGAAGGGCACGCGCATCTTTGGTGCGGTGGCCCGTGAACTCCGTGAAAAGAACTTTGCCAAGATCATTAGTCTCGCGGCGGAGGTAGTCTGACGTGGCTGAGAAAGCGCCTAAAGAAGCGAAAGACCCGAAGAAGGCCGCCGCCTCCGAGAAGGCAGCCAAAGCGGGTGCTGAAAAAGCCGCCAAGGCTAAGGCCGACAAGGCTGCCGCTGCCGCCAAGGTCGTGGTTGCCGATCCCGGCAAGCCGGCCGCCCCGCCGCCGCCGATCCGCATGTACTTGAAGTACAAAGACGAGATCGTGCCGGTGTTGGCCAAGAAGTTTGGCAGGTCCAACCCGCACAGCATCCCGAAGCTGCAGAAAATCTGCATCAACATGGGTGTGGGCAAAACGCTGCAAGACAAGAACCGCCTCGAGCAGGCGTCCGCCGATTTGACCATGATCGCCGGGCAGAAAGCGCAGATCACGAAGTCCAAGGTCGCCATCAGCGGCTTCCGCCTGCGTGAGAACAACGAGATCGGCTGCCGGGTCACGCTTCGCGGCAAGCGGATGTACGAGTTCCTCGACCGGTTGATTGCCACCGCCCTGCCCCGCATCCGTGACTTTCGCGGTATTAACCCGAACAGTTTCGACGGCAACGGCAACTATACGTTTGGCGTCAGCGAACAGGGTATCTTCGCCGAAGTCGAGCCGGACAAGATTAACTTTACCCAGGGCATGGACATCACCATCGTGACGTCCGGCCACTCGGACGACGAAGCACGGGAGCTGCTCAAGCTCTTCGGCATGCCGTTCCGCGAAATCTAAGTACTGAGCCTCGCACGGGACCGACTATGTCCACGACCGCTAAAGCCGCG
>JANLTA010000582.1:0-5372 GCA_031362705.1 Gemmataceae bacterium
GTTGAGCGCAGCGATACCACCGGTAACGATTACGAAAACAGGATTCGACCCCGGAGGGGTCGCAGTTCTTTCAAGGTGCTGCGACCCCTCCGGGGTCGTGAGTCGGAAAACACTCAAGTACTCAAGTACCCCGGGTGCGCGAAGCGCGACCCGGGGCTGCGACCCCTCCGGGGTCGAAACGGGCGCAAACGCCCTATAAGGAACGACCGATGGACGAGGTCGAGCGCCTGCCACCCCAGAGCCGTGAAGCAGAGCGGTGCGTTCTCGGCAGTATGTTGCGCGATAACGCCGTCATCGGCGATGTGTTGCAAATCCTTGGCGTCGATAATTTCTATGTCGATGCGCACCAGAAAATATTTACGGGTGTTCGCACGGTCTACGATGCCGGGCACCCCGTTGATCTCGTTGTGCTGGCCGAGTGGCTCACCGCGCAAAAGCATATCGAAGACATTGGCGGCGCATCTTATCTCGCCGAGTTGTGGGATGCGGCTCCGACAGCGGCAAACGCCGATTATTATGCCCGCATCGTTCGTGACAAAGCCATCATCCGCAGCCTGATCCATACCGGCAACGAAGTCCTTCGCGACGCTTACGACAACGTCTCACCGGCCGATGAGATGCTCGAGGCCGCCGAGCGCAAGATTCTCGATATCGCGCAGCAGGGCCTCATCGGCGAGACCATTACGCTCCACGCCGCAATTCAAGATGCGTATGACCGGATCGATGCACGTGCACGCAAGGAATACTCCGACACCGGAGTAATGACCGGCTACACGGATCTGGATGAGTTGACGGCCGGGCTTCATGCCAATGAACTGATTTTGCTCGCCGCACGGCCATCGATTGGAAAGACCGCACTCGCTCTCAACATCATCCGTCATGTGATCCTCGGCAAGTCAGCGCCGCCAGCCAAGGTGTTTTTTGTCAGTTTGGAGCAGTCACGCATCGAGATTGCCGAGCGATTGTTGATCGCCCACGCTCGCGTCGATAGCCACAAACTCCGCAAGGGCACCTTGTCCAAGCAAGATATGGATCGGATGATCGAGGCCGGTGAAGCTCTGCGGGCAGGCACACTATTCATCGACGATACGCCGCAACAGAGCATGTTGCGCATCGCCGCCAATGCCAGGCGGCTGCGCAAGCGCGAGGCAATCGGCCTGGTGGTCATCGACTATTTGCAGCTCATCGATCCGGAAAACAAGCGCGACAGCCGGCAAGAACAGGTCGCACAGATTTCACGCCGACTCAAGTTCCTGGCCCGCGAATTGAAGATTCCTGTAATGGCGCTGGCCCAGGTCAACCGTTCCAGCGAAGACCGCCAGGAACACAAGCCGCGTTTGTCGGACCTGCGCGAGTCCGGCAGTCTCGAGCAGGATGCCGACACGGTGATGATGCTGCACCGCCCCGGCAAGTACGAAGGCGGCGCGGAAGACAACGTCATGGAGGTCATCATCGCCAAACAGCGCAACGGCCCCACCGGTGAAATCAACCTGACCTTCCTCAAGGACTGCATGCTGTTCGAGAATCACGCCTTCGGGTCGGGGGACTTTGTCTAAGGCGAGCGTCGAAGCGTCAGCTCGACGTGGTGTCTGCAAACAAAAACCCCGTCTAGCTGACGCTTTGACGCTCGCCAATACCCAATTCATAAACTACTTCCATGTCCTCACGCATCGGTTCAGGTCACGACACCCATCGTCTGGAAGCGGGCCGCCCGCTGATCTTGGCCGGTGTGCGCATCGAACATTCAAAGGGCCTTATTGGCCACTCCGATGCCGATGTGGTGTTGCACGCTGTGACAGATGCGTTGCTCGGGGCCGCCGGCCTGGGTGACATAGGCGAGTTGTTTCCCGATACCGATCCACAATGGGCGAATGCCGACTCGGCCATCTTCCTCGCGAAGGCTATGAAGCACGTTCAAACACTCGGATGGTGTATCAGCAATGTGGATGTGACGATCTTCGCGCAGGAACCAAAGCTCGTGGCTCACAAAGCTGCTATGAGGGCGAACCTGGCACGTCTCTTGACGCTAGAGCCGGGGTCGGTGAATATCAAAGCCAAGACCGGCGAGCACGTCGGCCACATCGGTCGCGGCGAAGCAATTGGCTGCCACGCAGTGGTGTTAATTACATGGGCTGCCGGCCGCCGCCCGCGAATACTACGCGCGCCAGCCAACTGACAATGGACACTGGATATGCCGCTGAAAGTTTACAACACGCTAACTCGCACCAAAGAGCCATTCCACAAGTCACCGCCGGAGGGCGTGACGATGTACGTGTGCGGCCCGACCGTATACAAGCCGGCCCACATCGGTCACATGGTTGGCCCGGTTATCTTTGATACCGTCAAACGCTATCTCACGTATCTCGGGTACAAGGTCGAATGGGTCGTCAACATCACGGATGTGGACGACAAGCTCATCGTCCGCGCCACGGAACTCGGGACCACAGTGCCCGCACTCGCCGAAAAGATGACGGCCGATTACAAGGAATGCCTCGCCAAGCTGAACGTCACCGGCATCGACCGCTTCCCCAAAGCCACTGAACATATCGCCGGCATGATTGCCATGATTGGCAAGCTCATTGAAAAGGGCCATGCTTACGCCGCCGCTGGCGATGTCTATTTCGACGTGTCAAAGGACGACGACTACGGCAAACTGTGCAACCGCAATCCCGATGATCTTGAAGCCAGCGAAGTCAGCGACCGCAAGCGCAACCCAGGCGACTTTGCCCTATGGAAGGGCGCGAAACCCGGCGAGCCGGCCGAGGTGATCTGGGACAGCCCTTGGGGCCAGGGCCGGCCCGGCTGGCACATCGAATGCTCGGTAATGAGCCAGGCCCTGCTCGGTGACACGCTGGACATTCACGGCGGCGGCCTCGACCTGAAGTTCCCACACCACGAAAACGAACTTGCCCAGAGCGAGTCCGCCAACGGCCAGACATTCGCCCGTTTCTGGATGCACAACGGCCTGCTGCAGATGGGCAGCGCGAAAATGGCCGGCTCCGTCGGCAACGTCGTCAACCTCGTGGACCTGTTGCAGAAGCATAGTCCGGAGACTGTGCGCTTCCTGTTGTTGAGCACGCACTACCGCAGCCCGATTGAATACTCAGAGGAACAACTGGCCGAGAAAGCTCGGGCCATCGAAGCCTTCTATCGCTTCTTTGAAAGATACGAGCGAATTACCGGTAAGAGCTTTTACGAGATTCCCGCCAACTTGACAGACATCGTATGGAACGACGATGAGTTTGCAGATGTGTTTCCCAACGCGATCGTGACTTTCGGGTTTCGGAAAAGAGAGTTCAACAATTGGATGGACGATGACTTTAACACGGGTGCAGCCGTCGGAGTTCTGTTTGATCTTTTGAGAGAACTGAATAAATTGGTTCACGACTGCGGAGGGGAAGTAAATCTAACGAGTGACAACTCATACACGAGGATCTTCACGCGAGGTGTTCAGTTGCTAAGAGACGTAAGCGCCATCCTTGGCCTATTTTGGGTTTCTCCAGTCGCTGCCAGTGAAAGTCCTGAAACAGTTAGCGCATTGAAACAGTTGCTGTCCGATTTGGCTGCTACGACAACCTCGGACGGATCGGTCGTCGGCCTGATGGAATCCCTCATCAGCCTGCGGAATGAATCACGCAAAGCCAAGAACTTCGCCGTAGCCGACACGATTCGCAAGCGGCTCACCGCGCTGAGTATCACCCTGGAAGACCGCCCGGGAGGCAAGACCGACTGGCGGGCGGGGTGAGCATGCGCATTCTCGGCATCGACCCTGGTTTGCTCATCACCGGCTATGGTGTCATTGAAATTAGCGGTGCTGCCGTGCGAGTCGTTGAGGCCGGCGTCGTCAAACCCAAGGGGAGTGACCTCGCAGTGCGGGTTGCCTCGCTGTACGATGGGCTTTCCGAAGTAATCGCGGCCTTTCGACCCGAGTCTATGGCGGTTGAACAGTTATATGCCCATTATGATCATCCGCGCACGGCAATCCTGATGGGCCATGCACGCGGCGTTGTGCTGTTGGCCGCCGCAAAGAATGAGCTAGCGGTCTCCAGTTACGCCGCCACCCGCATCAAGAAGACGATCACTGGGCATGGCCACGCCACCAAAAGCCAAATGCAATTGGCGATCCAGCGTGAACTGAAGTTAGCAACCAAACCGGAGCCTGCGGATGTCGCCGATGCATTGGCCGTGGCATTAACCCATCATTACGCCAATAAGACAATCAAATGATCACAAAACTCACCGGCATTGTGAATCGCGTTTTCGACGAGGAAGCCCGCATGCAGGTTGGGCCGATCGAGTACCAGGTTCTTGTCCCCGAGTTCGTACGACGGCAGTTGCAAAGCAAAGTGGGTCAGGAGTTGTCGCTTGCGACGATGCAGTACTTCGAAGGCAACATGAACACCGGCAAAATGATCCCGCGTCTGGTCGGATTTCTTGCCGAGGCCGAGTTGGAGTTCTTTGAACTGATCTGCACGGTGGAGAAAATTGGTGTCCGCAAAGCGCTCAAGGCGTTGACCCGTCCGATCAAGGAGATTGCCGACGCCATCTCGCGGCAAGACGCTAAGTGGCTGACGACGCTACCCGGCATCGGCCCGGCATCGGCAGAACAAGTGATTGCCACGCTGCGACGTAAGGTGACCAAGTTCGCGTTGATGCCCGCCGTGACGGTCGATGGCACAACTCCGACCGCCGCCGCCGACGTGATCGAAGACGCCTATCGCGCCCTGATGACGGTGGGTCTGAACCCCGCCGAAGCCCGCGACCGCCTGGATGCCGTGCTGGCCGGCGGAAAGTCGTACAAAAACGTGGAAGACATTCTGATGGCGATCTACGCCAAGGCGTGAATCAGTGAGGTGCATCTCGATGAAGATCGTATTCGGACTCTGTATCGTATTGTTCGCCGGGTCGCTGCTCGCGGCCGACGACAAGAAGAAAGACGCCGACAAGAAAGACCTGCAAAAGCTCGCGGGCAAATGGCAGCCCACAAGCATGTTAATCGGCAAGAATAAGACGTCGGACGAGGATCTGAAGACGTTCACATTGGCCCTGGAGGGCGATACCTACACATTTTCGATCAAAGGGGAAAAAGAACCGGATAAAGGCAAATTCAAAATCGATGCCAACGCCAAGCCAATGACAATGGACATCATCACCGGAAAAGACAGCCCGAATAAAGGCAAGATTCTATTGGCGATTTACGAACTCGACGGCGACACTATGAAGATCTGCTACGACCGCGAAGGCAAAAAACGCCCCACCGAGTTCAAAGCCGACAGCGATAAGACTCTGTTGGCCGTGTACAAGCGCATGAAGTAATGACTATTGCGTGGGTTTAGTCTTGGATTTGATTTGGATTTATTCCCCTCCCTCGA
>JANLTA010000607.1:0-13561 GCA_031362705.1 Gemmataceae bacterium
CACCGACTTTGTGGACGCCGGAGAATCGCTCGACTGCAGTGAGGGCCGGCGGCGGTGGCGGAGGCGTGGTCTTCAGTTCGAAGAGCTTCACCAGGGCCTGATCGGAGATGACGTGGTCGCCACCAGCATCGCCACCCTGCATCGTGCTCAACTCTTCGGTAGCTTCCTGCGCTTCGGGTGCGCTCTCAACGATCCCGTCGCCATTCTTCAGTCGGGCTAGCTTCTCGTTCCGCTCGGCTTCGAGTTTCTTCTGATCGATCTGCGGCAAAGGCGACATTGAAAGCGTTCCTTTGCTGCGGGCAAACTCAATAAGAGCCGCACGATACGAGTTGATTTCCAACGTGTATTCCACGGGCTTGTCCTTCGGCAGCGGGGCAAACACCGGCCACAGCGTATCACGCTTGGCGATGATGCGGACACGTGGTGCGATGGCGGCTGTGCGAGTGGAACTGCCACCTTCTCCGCCTTGAATGATGCTGGTCATGTACACATCAACCCATTCGCCGACCTGGATCAAACCGCCGGCTGATCGCTCCTTCGGCAGGACGATATCCACGGCGCGGTGGTCCGGCAGCAACCGCTCGTTGAGCGGCACCGGCTTCACGAATTCCGTGAGTTGTTCGTACTTGATCGGCTTATCCGCTTCGATGTTTTGCTTGGCGACGCGGAGTACCGCGGCGGCAGGCACTGCAGGCAGAAAATGTTCGGGATCTTTTTTGTATGCAACGGATTCGGCCGGCTTCATGTTGCGGACACGAATGGCCGAGGCGTCGATCATGTCGCCCGCGAAGACGTTTCGCGCGGCAACCAGCACTTGTTCCTGGCTTGGTCTGGCCGCGTCAGCGACGCGCGGGTTGAAATACCCGGCAAACTTGAGTGATACCGCGATACCCAATCCGATCAGGACTGCCGCTGTCAGGGCGAACAGTGTACTTGCACGCATGTGGAATACTCCCGGTCGTTCCGACCGATCAATGGTCGTCTGGTCCCCACTGCGGTCGATCCTTGACCGGAACCCATCCATAGGTATTCACCTTATCGGACGTTGGCCGCGCATCGAAAGATGACAGGCCGACAATCCACAAGTTCCTTACGCCCTGAAGGGCGCGTGTCCTTTACAATCCGAAAATCCCCTATTCCTTCCGCATCACGGCCCGAGCGATCAGCTCCTGGTTACGCAGGCTGAACCCGATAAAGCCGAGCAGCTCAGGCACGAGGCAGGACGTCTTCACTTTAACAACAACCGTCACCGGGTCGCCAGAGGCGATCGGGTCGCCATTGCTATCATTGACATCCAACTGAATGGTGGCCACCTTCCCGCCCAAAAACCGATCCACGGTTGTTTGGACTTCTGCTGCCGAGCCACCCAGGGCAGCCACACGTCCCGCCTCACGTGCGGCACTGGTCACCTGTTGACGGGCCGAGATCAACATGCTCAGTTGAACCATTCCCAGCACCAGCGCCATCAATATGGGCAGGGCCAGCAGCAATTCCATCGCCAAAGCGCCCGGACGACGTGGTTTTTGGCAAGCGCGCATCACTGACTCCTCGCGGTTTCGGCCGGGATTGGCTCGGGAAACAGTCCTTTGTCCTGGTGGAGCTTCAATCCCAGCACGAGCAATGTGGCCAAACACAGCGGTGTGCTAAAGGTTAGCAACCTGCGAGCACGTTTCTGGATCGACAAGTTCTTGGGTCGGCGCAGCCCCCGAAGGCTGCCCCTCGATAAAGAATACGCCCCGTGGACAAGGACGAGAACAAAAACAATGGCGATGGAGACGATAATGACCCAGAGCGTCCAACTCGGGCCGATCCAGCCGCCGATGGCCGCGCAGAGCTTGACGTCGCCGCCGCCGGCAACGCCCAAAAGCCACAGCACCGTGTAAAAGACGAAGCCGAACAAGAAACCGGATAGCGCAAAAAGCAGGCCATCAAAAGCGCCCAATCCCGCCCCGGCATTCGACCATAACCACGTCGCCCTGTCGTTTCCCCCAAGCATTGCACAGCGCATCACGTTGAACAGGATGCCCACGGGTAGTGCCGTTACCGAAACCTGCTTGGGAATGATGGCAAAGCGCAAGTCCATGTACGTGGCCATGACCAGAAACGCGGTCAGTGCCACCAGGAAGCACCAGCCAAAGGCAATATTCGGAAAAAACTGCGTCGCCATTGAGGTTCCGCCACGGGTCGAGCAAACGATACCACTAGGCAGTCGGATCGCGACGATTCCTACGTCCATTGAAATCGCTGAAATCGGCAAGAAACAGGGCAGTCCGGTTGACACCGCCGGTACAATTTAACGGACGTTGTGTCCGCGGGTTGCGGCGGAGCGGTCGCCGCTGCAACTCGCCGGCCAACGGCTCAAATTCACCACGATTTGCAACTTTAATCGACTGTCGAGCCAACAACGTCCGATAACGCAAGAAGGGTTTTGGGGAACTGCCCCCAAAACCCTTCTCGTGTTTTTGACGTTCGACTGCAACGATCAGTTGCAGGGGATGACGTCGATGGCCGACGGAATGGCCGGGACGGTGCAGGTCGGGTCCGGCACGAGAGCCGGGGTGTCGATGGTCTGCGAGCCATCGGTAGCCGAGCAGCAACCGCTTTGGCCGGACAGGGTGTAACCCTGGCTGAGGGCCAAGTAAGCATTGGCGAGTTCCGCCAATTCGGTGTTGACGGCGTCACGTACGCTCGCCAAACCGACGATGATGCCGATCACGAGGATCGTCGCAACGAACAAGTATTCGGCGGCGATAATCGCACCAGCGTCGTCGTTCCACAGTTTCTTCAACATAGTGCTAGCAACCTCCCGATGCACGGTCCTACGAACAAGCCCGGCAATCGTCCGCTACACACGGACGGCGGTCAGCCGAGCTACGGCCGTAGTTAGCTAATTTGTTCTTAGGACCGGTTGGTCTAACGCAATTATCCAAATACCCTGAAATGTCTCAATCTATTTTTTGCAAGGGTTACCTGTATTGTCGCGCTGGATTCTTCCTATTCGATATGATCGTCATAATCGATATAACCGTTAAGGCCGGTTAGGTCGGCCTTACAACCCGCAAGTCCCTACTAACTCAGTGGCTTCGCTTGCCGTTTTGGCTCCAAATCATGCAGATAACGTCCGATAATGCAAAAAGGGCCTTGGGTATGTGCCCCAAGACCCCTTTTAGCACTTCGGACGTGTGCCTGCAAATATCAGTTGCAGGGAATAACGTCGATGGCCGACGGAATGGCCGGGACGGTGCAGGTCGGATCAGGTACGAGCGAAGGGGTGTCGATGGTCTGCGAGCCATCGGTGGCCGAGCAGCAGCCACTTTGGCCTGACACAGTGTAACCCTGGCTGAGTGCCAAGTACGCATTGGCGAGTTCCGCCAATTCGCTGTTGACGGCGTCGCGGACGCTCGCCAAGCCGACGATGATGCCGATCACGAGGATCGTTGCGACGAACAGGTACTCGGCGGCGATAATCGCGCCGGCGTCGTCATTCCACAGTTTCTTCAACATGGTGCTAGCTCCCGATGCGCGGTCCGCGAACAAGCCCAGCAATCGTCCGCTACGCACGGACGGCGGTCAGCCGAGCTACGGCCGTAGTTAGCTAATTGTTCCAGGGACCGGTTGATCTAACGCAATTATCCACATGCCAGTCGTTGACTCAAGCGATTCTTTGCACTCGTAACGTAATGCGCTGTTTCGGATTCTCAATGTTTGATACAGATGCTACGCATGGGCGTAATCGCTGAAATCGGATGGGGCGAATATCAGGCATATCAATCAAATTCAATCGCATTCCTATACTGTGACTTCATGAGCCGCATGAAGCTGTTCGTTGACCGCGAGGATGCACTCGGTGCCGGCTTGAACCTGAGTGACCCCAATTCTCCTCTTGCACCATATTTTGTTCCCATCGGCCACGTTCTTGCGACCGTGATTGTTGCAGCGGTCTTCATCTTCCTCAACTTCGTGCCGCTCAACCACACTGATATCTGGGCGCATCTGAAATTCGGCGAACACATTCTCGATTCACATAAGTTCCTGGCGGGCGAGACGTTTTGCACATTTGCCAGCCCCCAAACCGCTTCGGGGAACTACTGTTGGCTCAGCCAGACGCTGTTCGCCGCCGTTTATCGAATCGGCACGTGGTTCGGCGGCGCCGATCCTCATTTGCAAATGGCGTGCGGCGCAGACAGCTTGCGCTTCCTTCATGCCATCCTCGTGTCATTGCGGTTCGCGTTGCTCTACTTTGCTTTCCGCCGGATGGCGCGTTCGGGAACCATTGCGGCGTTTGGCTTGGCTTTTGTCACGTTGGTCAGCATCGGCAGTCTTGGTGTATTGCGGCCGCAAGTCGTTGCGGAACTATTGTTCGCCGCGATATTGATGCCGCTTTCGCGAAGCCCGCTCTCGCTTCGCGCCACAATATTCATTCCACTGGTCATGGCGCTCTGGGGCAACGCCCACGGTTCCTATCCGATTGGCCTCATCATGTTGGCCACCGCGTGGTTCGCACGATTAATGGAATTGGCGGTGGGTCACCAACTTCACTTGATCGGCAGCGACTCACATTTACGCCGGTTAACATTAGCCCTCACACTGACAGTTGTCGCCATCGCGCTACTGAATCCTGATGGCTATCGCGTGTACTTGAATACGCTGGCGATGGCCCAGAATCCCAACGTTACTTTGATGGACGAATGGTTGCCACTATGGTCGGAGAACACAGTTGTGGCGTGCGTCGCCTTCAGCGTGTGCATCGGCTTTGTCATGTTCGCGGTCATCGCCGGTCGCAATCCAGGGAACTGGCTCACCTGGCTGACGTTGATTGCATTCGGCGGCCAAGCCGTGTTGCATCAGCGCGGTGTCATTTGGCTCTTCATGATCGCGCCGTGGATCGCCATGCCACATTTGGGTGATGCGTTTGTCCTCTACCGGCCAGCGACAATGGTCAGCGTTCCCAGTTTTCGCAAGACATTGGTCGTCGGTATGATCACGTTCATCGCCGTCATGTGGAGCTTACCTTTACAACGCCTGACCAGCGGTAAAGCTCCCGAGTTAGTCCGATCCGTTTCCGATGGCACACCGTGGCTACAATCGCTCGCAGTTTCCCAGCCAGACCGTGTCACTGATGCACCGCTGACGAAGGCGATCCGCAAGATATTTGCTGACGGCCGGTTCACCGGTGCCATCTACGTCGGCGACACACTGGGTGATTTCTTCCTGTGGCAACTGCCATCGCCAGCGCCAATATACATGTACTCGCACGTGCAGTTGTTTTCAGCCGACCATTGGCAACGCTACACCATGATCCGCGATTGCCGGGATGGCTGGCGGCAGGAACTGGATCGCGCTAGAATCAATCTCATCGTGGTCCGGCCCGCGGTGGAACCCGGGATCTGTCAGACGCTTCGCAAAGACGCCAATTGGACGGTCGTTACAGATGAAGCCAACTTGACCACGAAACGCGACCAACGCAATCGCTTGTTCGTCGCCTTGCGGAAGGTTCCCTTGTCCGACGTCGCACCGTAATAGCCGCTGGCCACGGAGGCTTTCATGGCGATGAAGTGCATTTTGCTCGCCGACCCGGGAATCGACACCGCGTTTGCCATCGCGCTGGCATTGCACGATCCGAAACTGGAAGTCCTGGGTTTGTTGGCAACAGCCGGCAATGTCGGTGCCGAGCAAGCGACGCAGAACTGCCTCATCCTCAACGATCAACTCGACCCGCCGCGCTGGCCACGCATCGGCGCTGCCTTGCCGGTTGAATACACGATGGACGGCACATCCCTGCATGGCCCCGGCGGCCTTGGCGGCGTGCGCTTTCCATCGGTCAAGCTTCATTCGCCAATATCCAGCGACAAGCTACTCGTCGAACTGGCCAAGCAACATCCCAAGGAAGCCGCGCTGATTGTCCTCGGTCCACTGACCACGGCCGCAGTAGCGCTGGAACGGCACCCGGAATTGGCCGACCTTCTCGATCGCATCATCTGCGTCGGCGGCACATGGCGCGAACATGGCAACGTCGGCCCGGTAAGCGAGTTTCACTTTGCTCTCGACCCAAATGCCGCACGCACGGTCTTTCGCGCCAAGGTGCCGGTCATGGTGGTGCCGCTTGACGTGACACGCCGTCTCATCCTGTCGCCGACGGACCTGCTGAGCCATCCTGATCCAGACTCCAAGATCTGCGCGTTCCTGCAGAAGATCGTCGCCTACGGCATTCGCGCGACCGCCAATCAATTCGGCATCGAGGGCTTCCATCTTAAAGACGTGCTGGGTATAGTTGCTCTCGCGAGGCCGCAGGCATTCTCGATGCGTAGCGTCTACGCCGATGTGGAATCGCAGGGTGACCTGACTCGCGGCATGTTGGTCGTGGACACTCGCCCCAACCCCGGTGACCGACCCAACGTCGACTTGGCTATCGATGTAGACGACACAATTGCCCGCGAGTATTTCGCTGAGACGTTGGGCTGGCGCTAGACAACAGATGCATGGAGAACTCCGCTGTAATCAATGGCCTAGCCCCGCAAGCGTTCAGCAGCCTCCACACCAAAGGTGCCAATTTCGGCTTTGCCGACGGGTCGGTTTATTTCTTCCGCGAAGGCGGCAAGGTGGACGTCCTCAAATACCTGGCCGGTCGCAACGACGGCAAAGTCGTGCCATTTGAATTTTAGATCATTGCTCGGGGCGTGGGAGGTAGTGCGCGGCCGATGCGAGCAACATCCCACGCTAAACAGACCCGCCAAACCTTAGCCGGAATTGTCTTAAGTCGCTCACGGCTACGGCACCATCGTTGTCGAAGTCGAAAGCAAAGCCGCTGCCCATCGAGATGAACTGTAACGACTGAATGAAATCATTGGCCGCCACCACACCGTCGCCCGTGACGTCCCAGAAAAGGCGAAATATCTTCGACAAATCTAAAGGAGCCGCCGCAGGTGGTTGTTCGAAGATAAAATCGTCGTCGGCGACGCCATCGCCATTGCCATCCAAGCCGGAGGCAAAGTTTGCTGCGATCGCTTGCAGTGAATAACGACCATCTGCCAATGAGATGTTGTCAGCTGTGCCACCTGTGAACCTCAACGTAACTTTGGTGCCCGGACCTGTGTTGTTGACCGAAGCGGCCAAGGTGACGGCCCCGGGACTGGGGCTGACGCGATTGAGCGTAAACGCCGCCGCTGCGTTGCTGTCGCCGCCGACGAATGTGACTCGCGAACTAAACGTGATGGCCACGTCAATGACCCTTGACCGCTGCGCCCGGTCCAACGGCGTCGACAGGGTCGAATTGATGGAGATGCGTTCGGAGAAACTCTGGCCGCGGGGCTTTGTGCTTCAGATGCACCGATACCGATGTCGGGAGTGCCGAAACCAACGCGCGCAAAACCGATCCCGCGTTGATCATATGCCAGACCATTTGGATTGCTGCCAGCACATTCAAATGGCTGGGCTGGCGGAAAACACGGCATGGGTCTTCGGAAGGCCGCCGTTGTTGGCCAGAGGCCCGAGCAAGGGATTGTTCGCGGCACCAAAGAGGTTGCCGCCTTGGTCGGTAAAATTGGTGATGCCGCTCGGATCCATGATGATGTTGTTTTTCGCGATGACGTTACCGACGTTAGAAAAATCGGGCGGATTTGTGACCGACTTGTTTCCAAAGAGAATTGTGCTTTCCAAGGTAATAGTCGGGGTACCGCTGTTAACGGCAATCGTCCCGCCCTTTGTGCTTTCATTGTTGGCAATCGTGCAGTTGTAAAAGAAGACACTGGGACTACTGCCGCCACTCGTGGAGAGCACGCTGCCACTACCACTTGTCTTGTTGCCGGAAAACGTGCAGTTAGAAAACGTCAACTTGCTGGCAGCCGCACCGGCGCCGCTGAGGATGGCGATGGCACCGCCTGTACTGCTGTTCGTAGATCCGTTGTTGCTAAACGTTGTGTTGTTGACGTTAATCGTGGCCAAATACCCGCGAACAAAAATGGCACTGCCCAACCGATCGTTCGTGTTGCCATCGAAAGTCGTGTCGTTGATGTTCGCTGTGTAGCCCTTGACGACGGCCCCATTGATTTCTGCGTTAAAGGCGATGGCTCCCCCAATAGTTCGGCGCGTTGGAATTGTTGGTGAACTTGCATCGGGTAATGTTGACCGTGCCATAGGTGGTCGTGTTTGCTGGCTCCGCGCTACCGATGGCACCGCCGTAGTTGGCGGCTTTGTTGCCGTCAAACACGCAGTCGCTGAAAGTGAAATTGTCCTCAGGCGTACCGAAAAACACAGCGCCGCCCGAGTTGGACGCATTGCCGCGGGCTAGCTTCACGCCAAGCAGGGCATAGTTTTCCACCGTTGCGGTAGCGGTGGAGATGTTGAAGATTCGCGATGTCCCGAGCCCGTCAATCGTGATGTTGGGAATTCCCGGGCCGAGTAGTGTCGGGCCAATAATAGTCACGGCGCCGGTCACAAGTATTTCCGCGCCCGCGAGCGTGACAATTCCTCCGGCCATGGACTCGGCGAAGGCGATAGTGTCGACCCCGAACAGCGCATTCGCGTCCAAAACCGCCTGGCGAAGCGAACCCAACCCGGAATCCGATGTGTTCATCACGGCGAATAATGCCGGCATCGCGCGGCTTTCAAGTTTACGGACAGAAAGTTGAGCTCGGTGTTTCATGGCGGACCTCGTGATCGATGTGGATATCGTCGAAATACGCTGACTGGCGAGCTGACGCAATCGCCGAGTATGCGTATTTTTCACGTCGTCCTGACCATTCGGGCGAACCTCCAGTGCGATTGCACGTGTCCACTTGCTGGCGCAAGAAATGGCCCTATATTTATCGTACGATTCCGCCATAGCTTAGCGGATGAGATTCCTCGGTAGCTCAGCGGTAGAGCAGTCGACTGTTAATCGACTGGTCGAAGGTTCGAATCCTTCCCGAGGAGCTTTTTGGACGGTTATCCGAACCAAACCGTCCTCGGTTAACAAAGTGGGGTCGCATTCCGTTAGGGATGCGGCCCCCTTTTCATTTTCCCTGCCCCCTGGGCCGACCAAAGTAGGAAGCGTAGGACGCGGCGCTCGCGGATCGCCCAATGGGCTTGGCGTGCCGTCATCCGGATTTTGGAACGGGCGAATCTCCGGCAGTAGTTGCAGGGCGTACACGCCAACCTTGGTGGTTGCATCAATATGCCGGAGTTCGATCACTTCGACATAGTGCTGAAGGATTTGGTTTCGCTGGTCGGGCTCCACTTGGTCAAGCAGGTCGCCCACGCCTTTCCAGGTCGTCAGGAATTGACGGGCCAATTCCGCCGTTTCGTCGAGCGGGGCCTGCCCGGCCGCCACGGTCTTGAGCGATTGCTCCAGACGAACCTCTTCCTCGGCGAGACGGGTAAGCTCCTGTTCGACTTTTTGCGCTGCCAAACCTCCAAGCTGCTTTAGGGCGTCGATGATCCGACCCATTTCGGCCCGCACTTGCCCCAAGCGATTCTGAGCGGCGGCCCGTTGTACCTCCAGCCGTCGAGTGGATTCGTCGAGCCCCTCCACCGTTTTTTCGACAATGAGGTTCCGAGCATGGTCGTTGCTGCCAATTTCGCGAACTCGTTCGTAAACGGCCTGTTCAATTTCATCGGCCGGGATTCGAGGTGCCTGACACGACTGGCGGCCCCCCTCGTGGACTTGGCGGTTGCAAAGGTAATATCGGTATGCCTTGCTCCGTCCGTGAGAGGCGGCCCCGACCATATGTGCCCCGCATTGGCATCGCAGTAAGCCAGTAAGGACGTAATTGCGCCCGACCGGCTTACGGAAGTTAGTACGCCGTTTGGTTGTCTCACCCAGTTGGTGCTGAACCAGGTTAAATTGCTCTTTCGACACGAGCGGCGAGTGACAGTCGTCACAGAATGCCTCGCCCCACTGGATGCGTCCAGTATAGATGGGGTTCCGCAAGATGCCGATCACCTTCTGTTTGGTGAGCGGGTTGCCGCCACGGGCTTTGCCGGCTCGCGTCTCGTACTTTGGATAGCCGATGCCTAGCTCGGTCAATCGTCTAAGGACAGCACCAGCCGAACCGAGTTCTTGAAAAAGGTCGAAGATCATTCGGACAATGGCGGCCGATGATTCTTCGATAATGAGTTTGCCCTTTTCATTGGGGTCAGAACGATAGCCAAGAATGTAGCCGCCGTTCCAAAAGCCACGGGCAACACGATCGATCATGATCGCGAATGTCCGTTCCCCCGTCATTTTTCGCTCAAGCTCCGCGAAAACGATGATCATCTGCAGCATCGCCTTGCCCGTCGACGTCGATGAATCAAATTGTTCACGGAGAGAGATGACGACGACATCGTGATCTTCAAAAAGCTGCCAGAGTTCAATGAAGTCACCCAGGCTCCGAGTAATGCGGTCGAGTTTGAAGCAAATCACAACATCAATCTTGCCGGCCGCGACATCGCGTTTCAGACGCTGAAGGTGCGTCCGATTCTGATCCTTTGCCGACTTCCCGGCATCGATGTAAAACTCGACTTGCCCGGCTTCCCACGATCCGCGACGCGAGCGTGTCTCGACCTCCTGCTCGATCTCGCGTTGCTGCGTGACGAGGCTGTCGCCCTCGTTGGCCTGCCGCTGGGATGACACGCGGATATAGCCGGCACAACGCAGGATCTTGCGTTCCGAGTCCTCGGGTCGGCGTTTCTTATTCAAGATCTCAGTCCTTGGTGGTCCGGGCCACCTTTGCTTTGGCTCTGGTGACCAGTCCAGCTAGAAGGCGTGCCAGCGTTTCAACTCGTTCGCTTTCGCGTTGAGCAGTTCCGAGCCTACCAAGCGGGTGACTTTTGTTCGGGTCCAGGTCAACCGAAAGCACGACCTCTGCCCTTTTGGGTAGTTGAACGCGCTGGCGGCGAGGGGTGGCTCCCTCAACAAGTACGTGGGTCGAGGTCTCACGATTGCCGGATTCGACCGGCGGGCGGGGGCCACGCGACGGCGACCGCATCGCTCTTAATGGGAGGTGAAGCGCCGCCTGCCAAGGCCCTCATCCCAAACACGCCCGGAGAAGTAGAAGCGGACGGCGTCCGTGCCACTGTCTCTGCAGCGCCACTGAAAGTTGGGGAACCGGCTCGCGTTTCCTTCCAGGTGTGGAACGAGGAAGGTGGTCCGGCAAGACTGGAACCGTATATGGGAGCACTTGGACACTTGATGTTCATCAGCGCAGTCGGGCAGTACGTTCACGTCCACCCCGCGGCCGGGGAGGCATACAAGGGTTTGGTCGAGTTCGAGACCTACTTCCCAGAGCCCGGTCTCTACAAAGGCTGGGGCCAGTTCAAGCTGGGCGGGCGGGTAAGAGTCGTTTCCTTCGCGTTGAAGGTGGAGTGACGCCCTACAAAGTGTCAAAGAGTCACAGCATCGCGAGCCTGAAGAACCCCAATGGTTTAGCCTAGCCCAGGTGCAGTGCCGCTCTGGGCTGTAGCAAAGAAAATGATGGAAGCCTTGAAGAGGCGAGACATCCGTAGTTAGGTCGCTTGCCTCATAAGACCGTTCACATACTCATTCGGCAGAACGTGCAGCATGGTGTGCCACCCGTCCAGGTGTTATCATGAAACCTCGGGAGATGTTCATTTATGTTTGAGCCAAAAACCGTTCATTTAGGTGTAATGGCATTGGAACGACGGTGTGTGCCAGCCGTATACGTAGTGACCAATACCAGCGATACCGATCCAGGGTCACTACGCCAGGCCATTGCATCCGCGAATTTCAATCCCGGCCCTGATGTCCTCCAATTCAGCGGCTTATTCGATTCTCCACAGACCATCAAACTAACAAGTGGCGCACTGGCTATTAATGGTCCTCTGACGATCACAGGTCCTGGCTCATCGTACCTGACAGTTGATGCCAACAAAAATGGCAGAGCTTTCAATATTCAACCTGGCGACAGCGTTACAGTGTCGTTTTCCGGGTTCACAGTGGCCAACGGTCTGGTCGCGACAGGCACAGTCGGCGGTGGTGCGATGTCCTTTCGGGCCAATGGTTCGACTCTCGCTCTCGATGATTGCGCCGTTTTCAATAGCAAGGCGAATTTCCTTCCGGGCGGTGCATTCTTGCTTCGGCCCACGGTTACGACTGGCGCTAAAAATACGCTCACGATCCAAGACTGTGCGTTCACCGAGAATCACAATGGTGGTGGCAATACATCGGGCGGTGCTATCTCAGCACTAAAGTGCGACGTTTCCGTAGCCAAATCCAGCTTTACCCAGAATCTCGGCGGCCGTGGTGCTGCCATTGGTGTGTTCGATTCTACGCTTGCCATCGAAATGAGCACATTCACGGTCAACACCGCGCCAGCCGGAGGAGGCGCGATCGATTTTTAAAGCACTGTTGTCAACACACCCATGACGATTCGCAACTGCACCTTTTCGGGAAACAAGTCGATCGACGGACCCGGGACAGCCATTTATCATTCGCGGTCGGGTCCGGCCGGCTCGTTGACCATTACGAGCAGCACGGTCGTGAACAACTCAACTGCAATCAATTGGCCCTTTTATGCGGTGCACAACCAGGGCAATGGCTCGCTGGTGCTCGAAAGCAGCATCGTCACCGGCAACCGTGATCAAGGCGGCAACGCCCGCGACATCAGCAGTCTGAGCACGGTCACGGCTAACTACTGTGCCATTGGCAGCCCGACCGGTTTTTCGATGACTGGCAATGGAAATCTTGCATTTGGATTGGATCTGTTGCTGGGGCTGTTAGCTGATAATGGTGGATCCACACTCAAACATGCCATTCCCAGCGATAGTCCCGCTCTTGATACTGGCCTGAACTTTCCTGGAATCATCACTGATCAGCGCGGCTTTGATCGCAATGTCGGTCAAGGAGTCGACATCGGCGCTTTCGAACTCCAACGTCCACCGTGCGTCGCCGACGTCATCATCAATGATGGCGCGATACAACGATCGATCGTGACCATGTTGGAAGTCGTATTTGCCGGACCGCCGGTCACCTTTGCGGGTGGATTGAACGCTGCATTTCAACTCAACCGCGTTGGTCCGACCGGCCAAACTGGTGATGTCGAACTCAGTGCGACTCAGAACGGCAATCGCGTTGTTTTGCAATTCCTAGCCAACGGAACTGTGCCACTCGATCCGGGCAACTCACTGATTGACGGCTCGTATCAATTGATCATCGTGGCCAATGGCGTTTCGGCAGAAGGTGGACTACTCGATGGCAACAATGACGGCGTGGGCGGCGACAACTTTGAAACCCCAACGATTGCAAATGCACCATATAGGATTTTCCGCCTTTTTGGCGACATCAACGGCGAAGGTTCCGTCGCGGCAAATGACTTTTTGGTATTTCGCCAGTCCTTCGGAGGTGTGAATGCCTCGCTTGATTTTGACAACGACGGCGCAGTTGCCGCGAGCGATTTCATTCAGTTTCGATTGCGATTTGGTAGCGGGATCTGACTCTGGCTTGGTTGGCCGTCTGTCAGAAACTCAGTAAGCGTCCGCTGAATGGATGTGGGTCAGATGTCCCGGGCGGCGACGGCTCCCGGGTCGGTTGGTTTTACTTGGCGTTGGTCTGGGTTGTTGCCCAGGCATCGGGCAACAGGTCGGC
>JANLTA010000610.1:0-13634 GCA_031362705.1 Gemmataceae bacterium
CTTCGTCCACGACGCTACCATCTCCTTGGCACCCATGACGTCCTCCTTGACGTGTCGTAACATCAAGAGAACTCATGGGTTGCTTTTTGTCATCACCAATCCCCAAACTGTCGGGCGGTCAGCCCAAGGGGAGAGGGGAGAAAAACCAACGTCACCCGCGATGACTTGCTGCACATAATGTTGGGCGAAGGCGGGGAAAGATAGATAATACGGGAGTTGCCCGGAGACGTTGATGACGGCCCTGTTGTTGTTTTTTCTTCTGTTGTTCGTTGGCCTGGCGGTCGTGTTGGCCGTCGTTGCTTCATTAATGCACACCAGTTTTTACGAGCAAATGGTCGAGGGCATCGGCTGGCGCGCTCCGGCGGCCGCCGCCGGTGTCGTTGCCTTCCTCGCTTTGTGGGCGTTCATCGAAACCAAAGCGCCGGGCCGATTCGACACGTTCTTTCGCTTTAGCGCGTCCAACGATCGCCACTTCGAGCAATTCTGGTCGGAGAAAAAGTCCGAAGTCGGTATCACGGAGACGCTGTTTCGCAGCCGCATCATTCCGCCGGGCCGCGTTGAGTATGTCGATGCCAATGGCCGTGCTTGGCGGCGCTCCGACTCCGGCGTCGTTACAGCGATTATCATCGAAGAAGAAGGCGAACGCCGACGCTTCGTTGCCCATCTTGATTCCGACAACACGTTTTTCCGTGACCCTGCCGATCCCAATGCCACGATGGAAGTCCAATACATCGAAGACGGCGGCAAGCATCGCGTGATGACCGAAGGCAACATTGGGACGCTAAGCAACACGCGATTTGGTGCGTTGATTCTCAACTTCCTTTTCAACTTGCTGTTGTTGGCTGTGTGGATCATTGCAATTGGCCTGGGTCTGGAATTGGGTTGGTGGCACGCCATCGTCATAGGAAGTATCGGCTGGTTGCTGACGTTGCTGTTGATTTGGCCGCCGTTGCATAGCTATGTCGCGGCATTGCCGAAACCGGTACCCGTGGAGGAGCTAGCCCATTGCCGCGAGGCGGCCGTTGTAGTTTGATACTCCGTACACCCTTGTGGAATACACCCAATGCTGGCCCGGCTGCGAACTTTTGCTCTGACTGGCATCGACGCCGTCCCGGTCGAAGCCGAAGTCGATGCAGCCGCGGGTATCACCAAGCTCATCCTTGTTGGCTTGCCAGAACAGGCTGTGCGCGAATCGGTCCATCGAATCGAACGGGCGATGGCCAATCTTGGCTATCAATTGCCGCAGGGTCGTACCATCATCAACCTCGCGCCGGCTGACCTGCCCAAATCCGCCGGGGCGTTTGATTTGCCAATCGCGCTGGGCATGTTGGTCGCCACCCGGCAAATCGCGGCGGAGTCGCTGGAACACACCGGAACTGTGGGCGAGCTAGCATTGGATGGCAGCGTGCGTCCTGTCAAGGGCGTGCTGTCGATGGCGATGGCGGCCCGCGATCTTGGCATGAAGCGGTTATTGGTCCCGACCGCTAATGCCGCGGAAGCCGCTGTCGTTCGCGAGATCGAAGTCTTCGCGGTTGGTACGCTCGGCGATGCCGTCGGACTGTTGACAGGCCATATTCAAGTCGAACCGTTTGCCGGCGGCTTCCTCGACGAACTCTTCGCTCAGTTGAACAAATACGACGTGGACTTCGCCGACGTTCGTGGACAGGAAACCGCCAAGCGAGCGCTGGTGGTCGCGGCCGGTGGCAACCACAATTGCCTGATGATCGGCCCGCCGGGTACCGGCAAGACAATGTTGGCCCGGCGCTTGTCCACGATCCTGCCACCGCTGACACCGGATGAAAGTCTCGAAACGACGCGCATCTATAGTGCCATTGGCCGGCTGGATCCCGGCCAGGCCCTGATGACCACGCGGCCGTTCCGCAGCCCGCACCATACCGTCAGTGACGCTGGAATGGTGGGTGGTGGGGCCGTGCCGACGCCCGGCGAAATCTCGATGGCCCATCACGGCGTGCTGTTCCTTGATGAGCTACCCGAGTTTCAGCGACGCACGCTGGAAGTGTTGCGGCAACCGCTCGAGGAAGGGCGTGTTACCATATCGAGAGCTTTAGCTTCATCGACATTTCCCGCCAGCTTCATTCTCGTCGCGGCTATGAACCCGTGCCCATGCGGTTTTCTCGGCAGCCCTCAGCGGCCATGCAAGTGTGCGCCGCCGCAAGTCGAAAAGTACCTCGCTAAGGTCAGTGGCCCGCTGCTGGATCGCATCGATATGCACATTGAAGTGCCAGCCGTGCCTTACCAGGAATTGGCCGGCTCCGCCGACGGCACAACCAGCGCCAAGATGCGCGAGCAGGTCAATCAATCGCGGGCCATGCAGGTCGAGCGCTTCCGTAACGACCGCATCAAGTGCAATGGCCGGATGACCGGACGCCAGTTGCGAAAGTACGCAACACCCAGTGATGATGGCCAAAGCCTGATGAAGTCGGCAATGGAAAGTCTCGGCTTGAGCGCCCGTGCCCATGATCGGATATTGCGCATGGCACGGACGATTGCCGATTTGGCCGGCAGCGAAACGCTAGTCGCGGAACATGTAAGTGAAGCGATCAACTACCGGACGCTGGATCGAAAACTGTGGGCGCGGTGAAATAATAAAGCCCAGCCGTTGCAACGGCTGGGCTTTGCCGCGTCAATTACTTGACCTTGGTCAGTTTGAGTTCCATGTTCTTGATGTCTTTGCCGCCTTCGACTTTGTAGAAGGTCTTCATGATGGTGCCGTCGGCATTGACCGTCGCGGTTTCCTTCGACTTCTCCATCGATCCTGACATGGCATTGAACATGTCGCTGTTCCATGTGAGTGTTTTGGTCTTCGCGTCCCACGTGCCTTCGCCAGTGGTCAGGCTGGTGGACATCGAATCGATCCACGAGTACCAGTATTTTTTCTTGTGGTTGCAATAGCCCTGCCACGCCTTGCCTTCGAATGGCATGCCGCCCTCGGCGCTCTTCACGTGTTCGCTGTAGAAGCGGCCATCCATCAGCGTCTTGCCTTCCGATGTGCCAGCCATCTCCATCGGCTCCCCTTTGGGATCCATCCAGAACTTCATCTTGTAAGTCCATTTGCCAACGAAATGATCAAATACCTTGTGCGCATCGCCGGGCGTGGCATGTTTCATCATGCCTTCCATGTCAGGCTCGCCACTTTTTTTCTTGTCGTCGCCGGACAGGTTGCCGACGAGCAATAACAGGCTGGCAGTCAGAGTCAGCAATCGTGCCATCATCGCGCGAATCTCCCACGGGTTTTGAGGCGAGTTTGGTCTGCGGACATTAGTACCGAATCTCTTCGGCGTCGCAAGGTCCGCAGGTTACATTTGTTCAGTTAGTGCGATAGCACGACCGGCATTTTCGGATTGCTTAGAAATGTCCAGCAACCAAACGCAGGTCGGCATGGCACTATCGCCCAATGGCTGGGACTCGCGAACGCGGTGTTATCCGCGCCGATTCTGATTAATGACAAGTGGTACGCGTCTACAACGGCAACGACATGGGCAAAGCCGGTTTCGGGATCGCAGAGTTGATTCAATGACCGTGTTTGCGCGGAAATCACACGTTCTACTCTGGACGTGCACAACCTCTTTCGCCATAATCCTTTCGGACACGACCAAACAGTTGCGACGAGGCTCAATTGAAGCGATTGGCGATCATTCGTTTGTTTCTGGCGGCGGCGATCACGCTGGCCGCCTTCCCCATTGCCTGGGGCTGGACGCTGCTCACACCCATGGTCCTGTCCCAATTCAATTACTATTGGGCCGGCATCCTGATTGCATGTGTCGGCGCGACGTTCATGCTGACGCGCCACCAAGGCAGCATTCTTGCCAGCGTGCGTTGGATTCGTTGGGTGGTGGTCGGCGTGGCCGTTGCATGGGTCACCGTCCTTGGCACATTTGCCGGACTGTCAATCGTGCCGACCGCATCGTTCCCGGCATTTCTAACCGTGTTTGTCATGTCGAGTATTTGGCTGCCTTGCACGGCCTGGCTCGCTTACAGTGGCTCCATCCCGAGATCCAAGTGGATCGCGCTTGGTGTCATGGTCGCACTTATCGGTTTGTTTCCGGCACTGGTCCGCGTCGATGGCATGACGGGCGATCTCAAACTGGAGTTGGCCTGGCGTGCATCGTCGCGCCGTGACTTTGCAAGTCAACAACGCGACGCAGTGGTCCCGGCACCCGTGAGCATCGGCCCGGTAGGCCCCGATGATTCGCCGCAGTATTTTGGGCCGCACCGCAATGGCACGTGGCCGAGCATTCGTCTTGCTGACTGGACGGATTCGCCGCCGACCGAAGTCTGGCGTCGTGCCGTTGGCCCTGGGTGGTCGAGCGTTGCCGTTGTCGGCGGATATTGTTTCACTCAGGAACAACGTGGCGACGACGAGTGCGTGACGTGCTACCGCCTTAGTGATGGATCGCAAGTTTGGACTCACGCCGAGAAAACACGCTTCAACTCCAGCATGGGCGGCGATGGTCCGCGTGCCACACCCACAATTGCCGCGGGCCGCTGTTATTCTGTCGGCGCGACCGGCAAGCTGAATTGCCTTGATGCCGCCTCCGGAAAAAAAATCTGGGGTGCCGACCTGCTGCAAGAGTTCGGCGGCGAGAACCTGATGCACGGAGTGTGCAACTCGCCCCTTGTTGATGGCGAGCGTGTGTTTGTGTGCCCGCCTGGTGAGGCCGGTCCTAACTTGGTCGCTTACCATCGGGATACCGGCGTAAGACTTTGGTTCTCGGGTGCCCAACGTTCGAGTTACAGTTCGCCGGCGGCATGGGACGTCGGCGGCGTTAGGCAGATCGTGATTCACAATTCCGAAGGCCTGGCCGGCCACGACCCGACGGACGGCAAGCAGCTATGGCTCTTCACGTGGACCAACCAGGAGCATATCAACGCTTCGCAGCCAGTTCTGGATGCCGCCGGGCCGAGTACCGCGCTGGTGACCACTGGCTATGGCACCGGGGCCGCACTCATTCGCGTGAAACGTGATGGTCCGGACCTTTGGATCGCCGAAAAGGAATGGATGAGTCCCAAAAAGTCACTGAAGACGAAGTTCACGTCCGCGGTTGTCTACGAAGGCAACGCCTACGGTCTGGACGATGGGATTCTGGCCTGCGTGGATGTGGTCACCGGAAAGCTTCGCTGGAAGGATGGCAGGTATCAACATGGCCAACTGATTCTCGCGGGTGATCGATTAATCATACAAGCCGAGTCGGGTGATGTGGTGATGGTGACCCCAACGGGCAACGCGCTGAACGAATCCGGCCGCGTATCGGCATTCAACGACAAGTCGTGGTCCGTTCCCGTGATCGCCGGCCGCTACCTCATCGTCCGCAATGACCGTGAAATGGCGTGCTACGAGCTAGCCGGCCGATAGAATAACTGTGTCTGCGTTCAACGATCATTCGCACGAGCAATCGAGATGTCGCAAGCGTTGCCGGGGCCGCATCGTTATTTACACCGCATCCCGGCGACGCCGTTGGTGCCAGTGAAGCTCGGCGACCATCCGGCCATTTGGTGCAAGTTGGATTTTCTCAATCCATCAGGGTCGACAAAGGACCGCATCGCACGGCATATTCTGGAAAAGGCTTGCCGGCAGGGCCGGATCAAACCCGGCGATACTGTCATCGAAGCATCGAGCGGGTCAACCAGCATCGCGCTAGCGTTGGCGTGCGCTCAGATGGGATTCCGATTCATTGCCGTGATGCCCGAAGGTGTCAGTGACGAGCGTTTGCTCATCATCCGTGCCTACGGCGGCGAAGTGAGATTGACGCCGAAGGACGATGGCATTCGCGGGGCCATCGCTTCATCCGAAAAGTTGGCGGCCGATCTTGGGGCGTTCCTGCCGCAGCAATTCTCCAATCCGGATAATGCTGAGGCACATCGGCTCGGCACGGCTCGTGAAGTGATCGATCAGATTCCCGGCGGTGTCGTCGATGTCGTCGTCAGCGGTGTCGGCACCGGCGGCACGCTGGTCGGTTTGTATCACGGCTTTGCCGAGAGTGGCGGCGATGTGGTGCCCGTATTGGCTCGCCCGGTCAACGTCACGGGCAACATGGAAGTGGAATGTTGCAGCTTCAGCTCGCGCATTCCCGGCGTGGTGGACAGTCTTTCAACGATCTTTCGCGAGGCGGACTTGCCGGGCTTGATGACCGTGGAGGTCAACGACGACATAGCCTTAGCCACAGCGCGAAGGCTCATCGCGGCCGGGTTCCCCATTGGGCCAAGCTCCGGGCTAAACTACGCTGCCGCCGTTGAAGCCGCTCGACGATTGGACCAAACGGACGTGCAAATCGTGACCGTATTCCCGGATCGCATGGAACGCTATTTCACCACCGAGTTGTTCCGGCCGCTACGGTAGCCCCCGTCTCTACTTAATATCATGTACTATCCGATGTCAGCGTGTTTCCACGGGATTTCCGATGTTTGACGGTATTCAGAAGAAGCTTGGCGACGCCTTCAAAAAGCTCCGCGGCCGGGGTCGGCTCAGCGAGGCCAATATCCGCGACGGCATGCGCGAGGTGCGGACAGCGCTGCTCGAAGCCGATGTGAATTTCGACGTTGTTAACTCATTCATTCAGCGCGTCACCGAGCGGTCGCTGGGCCAGGAGGTCATCTCGCGGATTGATCCCAGCGAGCAGATCATCCGCATTGTTTACGACGAACTCGTTGCGTTGATGGGTCCCGTCGATCATCGCATTCCGTTTGCCAAGGATCGGCCTACGATCCTGATGTTGTGCGGATTGCAGGGACAAGGCAAAACGACGACGGCCGCCAAGCTGGCGCTGATGCTCAAAGAGCGCGGGCGGAAACCACTGATGGTCGCGGCCGACTTGCAGCGACCCGCTGCCGTCGATCAGTTGAAGGTACTCGGCGAACAAATTGATGTGGCGGTCTATTCCGAGACCGGCTCCGATCCGGTGACGGTGTGCCGCAATGCCGTTGGCGTCGCGAAACAACGGCTGCTCGACACGATCATTCTCGACACGGCCGGGCGGCTGCACGTCGCCGAGATGCCGATGGACGAGTTGAAGCAGATTGATCGGCTGGTCAAGCCGGATCAGGTGTTTCTCGTTTGCGATGCCATGACCGGCCAGGATGCTGTCCACTCGGCCAAAGCGTTCAATGATGCGTTGGAACTCAACGGCGTCATCCTCACAAAGCTTGATGGCGATGCCCGCGGCGGTGCTGCTCTCAGTATTAAGGAAATCACCAAGGTTCCCATCAAGTTCTGCGGCATCGGCGAGAAGGTGGACAAACTCGAAGAGTTCCATCCCGAGCGCATGGCCCAGCGCATTCTCGGCCAAGGCGACTTGATGGGTCTGGTGGAGAAGGTCGCGCGGGTCCAGCAGGAAGTCAGCGAAGAGGAACTGAAAAAGCAGCAGGAGAAGCTGCAAAAGGGCGACCTGACGCTACAGGACTTCCGCAACCAGTTCGCCCAGATCAGCAAGATGGGCGGCATGAAAGACATGATCGGCATGATGCCGGGCATGAGCGAGATGATCCCCGAAGGCGAAGACCCGGAAGAAGCCCTGAAGCGCGTGCAGGGCATGATCGACTCGATGTCCAAGGAAGAAAAACGCAATCCGGATGTCATCGATCAATCACGCCGCCGGCGCATCGCGGCCGGCAGCGGCGTGGAAGCCCACGAGATCAAGAAGTTCCTCGACCAGTTCGTGCAGGTGCGGTCACTCATGCGCAAGATGGCGTCGATGAGCATCATCGAGCGCGTGAAGATGATGACCGGCCTCAGCAAAATGGGCGCATTCATGCCCGGCTCGAAACTGAAAACCAAAGGCGACACCGGCCACCGCAAAAGCGCCAAAGAACGCGCCGACGATCGCAAGAAGAAGCGGAAGGATGATAAACGGCGAGGGAGGTAAAGGCATTGTCGAAACCGAGCCTCCGATTGTAAAATGAAGCTGCCATTTGCGAGGAAACACTCCATGTCGGATAAAAAGAAGCTGATGGAAGCCGTCAAGGGGATGCCCGACAAAGCCTCGTGGGATGAAATCGTGGATGAGTTGGCTATCATGGCGGCACTCGATCGGTCAGACGCCGAAGCGGATGCTGGATTGTTGATTCCGCACGAGGAAGTCATGAAGCGGTTCAACAAAAAATGCACCAGCGCTTCAAAGTAAGATGGACTCCTACGGCCAGTAGGAGCCTTGATCAGATTATCGCATACTTGGAGTCGAAATCACGGTCCGGGTTGGAACGATTTCGCCGCGAATTGAATGCAACACTCGAATCCCTCGCCGTTTCACCACGCCTTGGCGAAGTCTATCGACGTCGGTCGTCCGAAGAAACACGGCAATTTGTTGTCATGAAGTATCGAGTGTTTTATCGATTGACAAAACACTCGGATCGAATTGTCATTTCACTGATTCAACACGGCGCGCGCCAGGAACCGAAACGTATCCCGCGTCGTTAAGCCTTTGCTCGATCAAGATTGTCCCGACAGCGTCACTGTTTCCGACTGCTCACCGGGTTTCACAGTAAACTTCAGTCCCGACGTATCGCCGTTGTAGTACTTGCCGGGGATCTCGCGGTATCTTGGACTGCCGGGCGTCGTCGTCGGCCCGCCGCCCTCACCGCGCGGGGCGAGTTTGCCTTGCAGTTCCGGCGGAATGTTGACAGGCACGTTGGGAGCCGGGCCGCGGGTTCGCGGAGCCAACTCCCGGTTGTCAACGCTGACGGTGACCTCGCCGCAAGGTAGTGTCACGCTGAATCGGCCCTGTTCATCCAACTCGGCGCTCATGGCATTCGCGCCGGGGTCGGCCGGGCGAAAGGTGACTCGGCCACCGGGCAGCGGCTTGCCGTCGAACATCACCTGCCCGGACACTTTGCCAATTGACGGGGCGCAACCGCTCAAACACAGAACCGTAGCCAGTAAAGCCGTGCAGCAACGAGACATGGTTACCAATCTCCCTGGTTCTCGCCACCGGATGGTGTCACTGCCCAAGACCACGCCAAAGCCGGGATGTTCCTGGCAATGGTGCGGACGCTGCCGTCGGCCATGCACACGGTCATCGCCGAGTGCGGCGTGGACGCCAACCGGCGATCACACTGTCCGCCGTTGGCCGCGTCTTTCAGCGGATTTTTCGGCTGCACCAGGAATTTGGAACCCGAGCCTTGCGTCCAAGCCACGCCGTCGAAGCCGACGCCGCCGCCAAAGATCGGCGAGAATCGGTCGCCCGGGTAACTATCATCGGCCCCGGAGCCAGGCCCGCCCAAAGCTCCCTGATAGACGCCGCGCATCCACCAGTTGCCACCGGTGCCGGTGGCGTCGCAGCGGCCGTATTTCTCGGCGAACATGATCGTGTTGGACGTGCCGTCGGTGATCGTCGCATCGATGGTCGCTTTGCCGTCCCAATTGGTTGACGAGTTCGCGTTCTTGACGCCGCCAAAGATCAGAAAGTTCGATGCGTAGCTGCTATCGCCTTCACCCCAATCGATCGCATTGCCCAGGCTCGGATCACTGGGGCACTTATAGGTCGTGACGGGATTCTGTCGTGTGAATTTCGGCAGAGCGACGGACTCCCAGGTCGGCCAAATCACGCCGATGTCAACGACAGAAGCGGGATTCGGGGCCGGCGTGCCGACGTAAACGCCAGGTTGCAACTTGCTGGCGGAGCTCCACAAGTCCTGCCGTTCGACATACGGAAGCAAATGAAAAAACAGCGGGGCGTACCAGGCCCCGCCAAACTTTGGTGCCGCCTGCGGCGGAAAGCGCCCGTGAACGGTGTGCGCGTTGTGCGCGGCCATGCCGATTTGCTTGATGTTGTTTTGACACTTGGCTCTTTCGGCCGCCTCGCGCACCTTTTGCACGGCCGGCAACAACAATCCAATCAAGATGGCAATGATGGCGATGACAACAAGTAATTCAATGAGCGTGAAACCGCATCTCGTGCGGCGAGTCGTGGTAGCGGCATGCATGGCTGCGCTCCCAATCGGTTGGCTCGGGTGAACTTGTGCGTTCCAATGATTCTATCCGAATCCCGAACCGTTTGCGATAGGAGTCCCCCGCAATTATTTCACGACTTCCAGCTTCATACTGCGGAACCTCACTTCCATCGCGCCGCCGCTGTGAATCTGCAACCCGAAAATGCCGCGTTGCGACAGCTTGGCGTCGTCCAGGTCCACGCAAAGCTGGCCGTTGATCCACGTCTTCACTTTGCCGCCGATCGCTTCGATCTTGTAATCATTCCATTCGCCTTTTGTCACGTGCTGATCGCCGGGCCTGTTCCAAAGAATTCCGCGGCCACTCTCTTCGTAGAGCTTGCCCCACCAGCCCGCGCCGACGTCCGCTTGCGGGCCGCGCATCTCGCCGTTGGCCAGCGGCTCGCTGCGGAACTGTATGCCGCTGTTCTCCTTGTCCGGCGTCAATTTCACTTGCAGCGTCAGCCGAAAGTCCGTCACAGCGATATGGCTCTTTAGAAACTCGTTCTTGGCAATACCAGGACTCTTGCCGACGATCTCGCCGTTTTGCACCGACCACAACTTCGGGTCGCCATCCCAGCCCGTCAGATCTTTGCCGTTGAAGAAGTCCTTGACGTTGTCCGCAGTCGCCAGCATCGGCACCTGTTGCTGGTGCCGCAAGTACGCGATTAAGGCCCGCACTTCATCTTCGCTAAGACTCTTCAGCAAGTCATCGGGCATCAGTGACGTGGATGTCGGCTCGCGCTGTTCGATGTCGCTGACGGGAATGGTGAGTGTCTCATTCACTGTGACGACAGTAACAGACGTGGGCGACTCCTGCTTGACGATGCCTTCGACGAATCGGCCACTGGCCAGCGCGAGCTTGGTCATGGCATATTCGTTGGGAATGATCGAACTGGGATCGAGGATGTTCTCCAAAAGGTAATCCAAATCGCCACGATTGGAGCCTGTGATATCCGGACCGTTATTGCTGCCGACGCCGTACAGTGTGTGACACTGTTGGCAGGTCTTCGCGAAAATCGCCCGACCAACGCCCAGGTCCGGCGCGGTCTTGGGTGGTGCGCTCAGTGTCTTCTTCCAAGTAGCTATCAACTTCACGCGGTCGGCCGGTGTATCCCGGACCACGCCCCAGACTTCGGTAAGGCGCTTGGCGAGTTCGGGGTCTTTCAGATTGCGAAGTTGCCTGACAATCTCGGCCGGCACATCAGCGGCGGGGATCTTCTTCTCTGCGATAGCATCGAGCAGTTTCGTGGCATATTGCGGACGCGAAACGTAAACGTTGAGGGCGTCGCGTTTCTCGGCAAGGGACAACTTGTTGTACGCAGCGAGTAACAGCTCCGGCGTTTTCGCATCGGCGTAGTTAGCGAGGCCACGAATGGCATGACCGCGCAACACAGGCTCGGCAATCAGTTGTTGCAGCACCGGTGCAAGGTCCGGATCGCGCACGTCAATCAGCGATGTCAGCGCCGAAGTGCGTTGACGCATTTCGGTCTTCGGTGATTGCACCACTTCGCGCAACTTGGCCAGCGCGGCCGGGTCGCCGAACGACAGAGCAACAGCCAGGCCGCGTTCCCTCAATTCGACAAGCTCCGCTGCTTGCAGCTTGGCGAACGCCGCCGGCCAATCCGCCGGCATGGGCGTGTTGCGCCGTCCCCTCAAACCATCGTGAATGCCGTTAATGAGAACAAGCCGTTCGGCGTCATCTTTCGCATCAACGATTGACTTCACCAAGAGAGTGAACGCTTCCGGCGTGCCAATCGCCGCGATGCGCCGGGCCATGAAAGCGTACACCTGCGGAATCTTGCCATTGCGCGAAAGGGCTAACGCGCGCGGCGCATCCACCTTCGCTAGCGGCTCGGCGGCGTACCAGTACATGAATGGGAGATTTGGATCGGCAGCGTCTTCAGAGTGAACAAGGAGGGCTTCAAGGATTGCCCAGCGTTGTTCCAGCGTCAGTCGTTGCAGGCCCGAAGCGATATAGCGACGTACAACTTCCGACCTATCACTATGTGCCATTTCCACCATTCGCGAAATGAAAACTGCTGAAGGACTGCGTTTTTCGAGCACCAATTGAATTGTCCAGGCACGAACGTAAGGATCCGGATCACGCAACATTCCTTTTGCGAGTTCTTCAGTCATGCCGCCACAAGCGTGTATGTACCATAGAGTTTGCAGTTCTTTACCATTAGATTTGCTACGTATAACGTTCCCACTATTTTGATTTTGCGGAGGGACTGGGGGAATAGGAATCTCCGTGAAGGCACTGAACTTTGGCGGATTGCCACTTGGCGTCTTTGCAGTCCGTTCATGCGCAAGCCTTAGAGCATGCCGCCAAACCCAACTGTTGTCCGACAATACTAATCTTTCACTTCCCTCTTTGAATTTCTTCGCCAGGTCGATGGTGACCGGCTCTGTACTGCGATAGCAAATCTTGTAAATGCGTCCGTTGGTGCGGTCCCAGATGTTGGGGTCGGTGTGGTGGCAGGCTTGTTTGTCGTACCAGTCGAGCAGGTACACGTTGCCATCGGGCGCGGTGCGCATGTTGATGAATCTTGCCCATGCGTCGTTGGCTTTCAGGAAGTCCGGGCCGTGGCTGGCGATATAGCCGGAGCCGCGTGGTTTCAGCACATCCATGTTGAGCCGGCGGCCGTGGATGTTGCCCATGAAAAGATTGCCGTTGTACTTTGCGGGCCAGGCCCCGCCTTGGTAACACAACAGGCCGCAGTGGGCGTGGCCGCCGCCGAGCGCATCGGAGCGGTTGTTGCCGCCATGAGGATTGGCACCGGCATAGTGCAAGTGGTCGGCGATGGTTTTGATGTCGTCGTACGTGTACGGATTGAAGTGATTGCCGGCCTGACGTTCGTAGCGGCCACCCTGAATGATGTGGTAGCAGTGCGGGATCACACATGCCTCGACGAACATCTGCCCGTGCTCGTCGAAATCCAATCCCCACGGGTTGGATGTGCCGTGGGCGAACACCTCGAACTCGTGCCGTACGGGATGATAGCGCCACACGCCAGCGTTGATCGGCACACGATCCTTATCCGGCGTGCCGGGCTTACCGACACGCGAATGCGTGAACACGCCGTGGCAACCGTACAGCCATCCGTCCGGTCCCCAGGTGAAGGTGTTGAGCGTTTCGTGCGTGTCTTCATAGTGCCAGCCATCCAGCAGAATCTTCGGCGGCCCGGCCGGCTTGTCGCCGCTGGCGTCGATGGGAATGAACATGAAATACGGTGCGGCCCCGACCCAGATGCCGCCAAAGCCATATTCAATGCCGCTGACCAGATTCAGCCCTTCCATGAAGACAGTGCGCTTGTCGTGCTTCCCGTCACCATCGGTGTCCTCGAAGATCACGATGCGGTCTTTGCCCTGACCCTCCGGTGCGCGGCGCGGATACGTGTACGCCTCGGCCACCCATAGCCGGCCCCGGTCATCGAGACAGAAGCCAATGGGTTGTTGCACATCGGGTTCGCCGGCAAACAACTTGACCGTGAAACCTTCCGGCACGGTCATCACGCTGGCCGCTTGCTCCGGCGGCAACCCGGCATGCGGAATCACATCATCGGGTTGCTCGCGCGACTCGGGCCGGGCGGGCACCTCAGGTTTTTCCTTGTGAAAGCGGAAGTCGTCGAAGTTGATGTGGCCCCAATGAGCCGTGTGCTGATCGACAAGGCGAATGTAGATTTCCTTGC
>JANLTA010000652.1:0-1527 GCA_031362705.1 Gemmataceae bacterium
GCCATGCCGGGCACCCAGGTGACGGGCTTGCCAGCGCAATGAAGTTCAATCGAGAGGTTGTCTTTCGCGAATCGTCCGCCATCGGCCTTGTAACGAAGTGACAGTTCGCGGGTCTTGATGACCGTCCAATCCCCGTCGCGCGTGTTGGTGAATTCCGGCACGTCCAGCCGCCGATTGACGAACGCAAACGATGCCCGATCCTCGAAGCGATCGTCGGCCGACCATTCCAAACGTATCATCGCAGGCGTCAGCACGGTGAAACGCGCATGACCGGCGGTCACGACGGCCTTGTGGTCGGCGACGGGATTCGGCGGTGGATCGGCACAAAATCCAGATTGGACTGGACCGAGGAAAGTGATCAAAGATAAGAGAATCAACTTCATATGCACTACCTTGCCCTGTTCATGTGTGCCGAGAGAATCAAATGACTGTGGACCAATGACTCCACAAGGGGGTGAAACGGCGCATACCGGCAGGTGCCAATTCCGGGTTTACAACTTGAAGGCCCAGTCCACAAGTCCACCAATTCCCAGCCAACTGCTTTCCCATAACTCAACCAGCCAATTGTTCCATGTGTCCAAGAGCACGCTGACGCCAATCACCGTAGTAATCCAGAACAGGGCCGCCAATGCGGTCACGGTGAGTGCAACCGGCCACGCGTTGGGTATCCGAAGATAGTCTGCGCACGCGCTTGCAATCACCCATGCTATCAGGGCAATGAAGAGCAGATCCCAAGCCGCAAAGATGAATAACAGCCCAAATCGCGACCGATAGGAATACATGTAATAATGCACCGCGCTCTCAAGAATGGGTGTGGCGACGCGACGCACATCCAGCGTCAGCACGGCAAACACGGAAATACGCAATAGATGCCCGTGCCGAATCCGACAGCGTGCGAGAGTTTGATGAAGCGTGCTCATGAACAGAAAAAGCGTGATGCCGATCGAGTATTGCCGCACCAATTCACTTCCGTCGATTGGATTCCACGGAATGGCGTAGTTCAGCGACTGCCATGCGGGCAAGCGGCGATATTTTAGACACGCAGCGAATTGTCCCGCGACGACGAACGTCACGAGCAGCGGATACGATAAGAGCATTACTAGAAATGGTTGAACGACGAGCGCCGCAATGCGCGGTTTCGACGTCAATGGTATTTGCTTCCAAGTCCACCAGGGCAACACTGACATCAACAGCGACCGTAGCAGTGAACGGATCGGCCGCGTCCGCCACTGATACTCAAACAGCGGAACGTGTTCGAAATTGGCCGTGGCCTTCACGATGGCCGACCAGTTCAATTCCAGCCCGCATTCGGGGCATCGCGATCCGGTCAACCCGTGGAGGTTGTAGCCGCACCGCGGGCACTCGAGTTCAAGATCGCAGGTGGACCAGTCGGGCGGACTGGTGGACGAAGTCGCCGCCTCGCGCTCAGCCGCGTTCAACGCATCGGACTGGGCGGAGGTCATGGGCGGCCCTCGATGAATCGACTACAGCTTCCCAGCCGTCTTACGCGGCAGAAACTGCCCCCAC
>JANLTA010000687.1:0-3968 GCA_031362705.1 Gemmataceae bacterium
CGTTGCCACCGTATTGGTACGCCCCGGCCTGACGATCAACGGCCTGCCTGTGGCGCTGAAACTGCTGGAAGAAGTGAAGCTCAAGATTACGGCCACCGATCTCGACGGCATTGCCACTTCCACTGAAGTACCGGATTTCAAAGCGTTCGAGGATCGCGAAGCGACCTATGAGTTCCGCGTGCCGGCGCGCCTGGCCCGGATCAGCATGACGCTCGAAGCCAAGGTCAAAAGCTTGACTGACGGCAGACAAGTTCCACTCGCGGCTGCCGATGGATTTACGTTGAACAGCTTCAACACATCGGAACACGTTGATGACCTTCACCTAGCCAAGTTCGGCAACGAATATGTCGTTGAGGTGTTAGGCCGGACGGGTGAGCCGCGCCCGGATCGCGCTGTGCCGTTGGAATTCAAGCATCGCGATTTCAAAGAGCGCGTGAAGGTAACTCTGAAGTCGGATGCCAAGGGGCAAATCCATCTCGGTGCCCTCGCCGACATTGATCAAATCTGGGCATGGTCCGCCGGCGAGCCGCATGTTTGGCAACCCGCCCGCGACGCTCATAGCTACCGTGCCATGATCCATGCCAAAGCCGGCGAGACGATCACTTTGGCGTATTCCGGCAAAGCCACTTCGCCGGCGCGCGACGATTTGGCGTTGTTTGAGGTCCGTGGCAACAACATTCGATCGGATCGATTCGACGCCATGGCAGTCAAAGACGGCCTGCTGGAACTGCGAGGCCTTACACCCGGCGACTACGAATTGGCATTGAAGCGCAGCAGCGAGCGCATCCGCATTCGTGTCGTCGATGGCACGGTTGTCGCCGGCAATGTGCTTGGCCAACTTCGGCATATGCAATTGCCGCTGCTCAAGCCGGTGCAGATCGGCAGCGTCACTGCGGATGCCGATTCCGTGACCGTGAAACTGCGCGACCTCTCGCCATTTGCACGGGTTCATGTCTTCGCCAGTCGTTACCTGCCGGACTATTCGGCCTTCGCCCATTTGGGCCAGGTCCGCGACGCCGAGCTCGGCGGCATTTACCCATCACATGCCGACTCCGCATATATTTCGGGGCGCAACATTGGAGATGAGTATCGCTATGTACTGGATCGCCGTTACCAGAAGAAATACCCCGGCAACATGCTCGACCGGCCGGAGTTGTTGCTGAACCCGTGGGCCGTCCGCTCGACGGAAACTGGCGAACAGCTCGCAAAGGAAGGCGAGGAGTTTCGACGGAGGGGCGTGCCGGCATCGTCCGCACCAGCGGCCGCGCCAAATGATCAACGAACGCCAATACTCACCGCCAGCGGGACTGCAGTACCTTCCCAAAGTCTCGACTTTCTCGCCGACGCATCAGCGGTACTCGTCAACCTCGTGCCGGACAAAGACGGCATCGTGAAGATTGTTCGAGACAAGCTCGGGCCGCACAACATGATTCATGTCGTGGCCGTTGATCCAGTATCGACGACGGTGCGTTCGGTCACGTTACCAGAGTCACCGCTCAAATCGCTGGATTTGCGGCTGCGTGCTGGGTTGGATCCCAAGGCACATTTCACACAGCAGAAGCAGGTGAGCATTCTGCCAGCCGGTCAGCCGTTCATGCTAGCTGATTCCGTCGCCAGTCGTTTCGAGGAGTACGACAGCGTCGCCAAAATGTACGGACTGTTCACGACGCTGACTCATGATCCGAAGCTCGCCGAGTTCTCGTTCATCACCAATTGGCCCAACCTCAAGATCGAAGAGAAGCGGACGCAATACTCCAAACACGCCTGCCATGAGTTGAGCTTCTTCCTCTCGAAGCGAGATCCTGAGTTCTTCCGCACGGTCGTGAAGCCGTATCTGGCGAACAAGAAGGACAAGACCTTCCTCGATCATTGGCTGCTGGAAAGTGATCTGAAAGACTACGCCCAGCCGTGGCTATTCGGCCGGCTGAACACAGTCGAACGGGTGCTGCTGGCCCAACGCTTAGCTGACGAACCAGCTAAAACCGCCCGGCACATCAACGACTTATTGCGCATCATGGCCCCGAACCCGGATCGCCTTCGCATCTTGTTTGAAACGGCGATCAAAGGTAGCGAGCTGGCGGCAAATGACGTTAGTGGCAGGCGATTTACTTACGGAATTCCCCCATTCGATTCGAGTGGCCATGCTGCCCCGCCTCATCTTATAACTGCGCCGGGCCAAAGTGGTGGTTTTGGCGGCGGCAATCAACCCGGCGGCCCACCGCCCCAATCAAGAGCCGGCGGCCGCCCGGCCGCGGCTGGCGAAAAGATGGATGAGTTGAAGGCACGCGACGGCGCGACGAAAGCAAAAGAAGCAAAGGAAGCAGCTGTCGAAGACAAAGCCGGTCACAAGCTCTTGAATATGCAGGATATTGATCGCGGCGAAGCGACCTTGCGCAAAGACGTGCGTCTGGGCGCGGTTCTCCAGCAACTCTATCGCCGCGTTGAAGCCACGCAGGAGTGGGCCGAGAATAATTATTATCACTTGCCGATCCAACAGCAGGTGGCGGAGTTGATCGGCGTCAGTCCGTTCTGGCTCGACTACGCCAAGCATGACGGCAAGACTCCGTTTCTCACCAAGAACCTCGCCGATGCCTCGCGCAACTTCACCGAGATCATGTTCGCGCTGGCGGTGGTCGATCTCCCATTTGTCGCCGGCAAGCACGATGTCAAGTTTGATGGCGCGAAGATGACCTTCACACCCGCCGGGCCGGTGATTGCATTTGTCGAGGAAGTCCGACCGGCTCTGCCGCCGGGCGGGTTCAAGCTCATTTTTCCAAACGCGCCGCCTCAACCCGCGCCTGTCGCCGACCCGTCCTCAGTCCTGGTCAGCCAGAACTTCTATCGCCAGGGTGACCGCTATCGCGAAGAGAACGGTGAGAAGATCGATAAGTTCGTCACGGGCGAGTTTGTCGTTCACACTGTGTACGGTTGCCAGGTCGTCGTCACCAATCCGAGCGCGGCTCGGCAGCGGCTCGCCGTGCTGATCCAAATCCCCGTTGGCGCAGTGGCGGTAGCCAACGGCCAGTTCACCAAGACCGTGTCGTTGGATCTTGAACCGTACCGCACGCAGACCATCGACTACTTGTTCTACTTCCCATTACCCGGCAAGTTCAATCACTTCCCGGTGCATGTTGCCAAGAACGAAACGCTGGTCGCATCGACGCCACCAGTTACATTTGACGTCGTCGCCAAGCCGACCAAGGTGGATGCCGAATCGTGGGAATACGTCTCGCAAAACGGCACCAATGAACAAGTGCTGGCAATGCTCGGCCGCGAAAACGTCAACGCCCTCAACCTGGAAATGATCGCCTTTCGCATGAAAGATGCCGGATTCTTCGCGGCGGTCACCCAGTTGCTGCAAGACCGCCACGTCTATCAGCCGACGCTGTGGGCCTATGCCGTGTTTCATAACGCAGTACCGGCCGCCCGCGAGTTCCTTCAGCACGCCGATCAGATCACCGGCGAGTGTGCCGGTCCGATTGTCAGCCCGTTGTTGACACTGGACCCGGTAAAGCGGCACACATATGAGCATCTTGAATACAAGCCGCTGGTCAATGCCCGCGCCCATTCGCTGGGTCAACGCCGGCAGATTGTCAATGCCCGCATCAGTGAACAATATCACCGCTTCATGGACCTGCTCGGCCACCGCCCGCAACTCAGCGACGACGACCGGCTGGCCATCACCTACTATCTGTTGCTGCAGGATCGCGTGGACGAAGCGATGGCGACCTTTGCCACCGTGAACGCCGATAAGATTGCCACTCACCTGCAATACGATTACTGTTCGGCCTATCTCGACATGTTCAACGAGCAACCGGCCAAGGCCCGGGCAGTGGCGATGAAATACGCCAACCACCCCGTGGATCGCTGGCGCAACGGATTTGCCAATATTGCCAATCAGCTCGACGAGATTGAAGGCAAAGTGGTGAAAGCCGTGGATGCCGACGACCGCAACCAGCGGCAAGGCC
>JANLTA010000706.1:0-2173 GCA_031362705.1 Gemmataceae bacterium
GGTTGACGGGCACTTGACACTCGACTATAATTCTACTGACTGTTCGGTAAACTTGGTAGGCCTTTGCCTAAAAGTCTTGTAAGGACCGAAAATCGCATGAAAACTAGCTCGATGCCGGTGAAGGCGGAAGTGCAGGATCGCACGGAAGAGATCTTTTATAAAGCCGCTCAGATTTTTCATGACCGAGGCTACAGTGCGACGTCGATGAGCGACCTGGCCGCAGCTTTGGAAATTACCAAAGCTGGTCTCTACTACTATATCGAAAGCAAGGAAGACCTGCTCTTTCGGATCATCAATTTCGGCTTGGATTGGTTGGATAAAGTAGTCATTGAACCTGCCAACTCGATTAGCGACCCCGAAGAGCGATTGCGTTTTGTCATTCAACGGCACGGCGGTGAATTGATCAAAGGCTCAAAGGCAATTCCGATTCTCTCTGATGAGAGCTCTTCGCTATCACCGAAACTTCGCAAACAAGTCGACAAACGAAAACGGCTTTATTTTGATCTAGTCCGCGGAACGCTTGAAGAGCTAAAGATCGAAGGGAAGTTGCAAGACGTCGATACGACGGTGGCGACCTTTAGCCTGTTCGGGATGATGCTGTGGTTGCCTCGTTGGTATGATCGCAATGGCTCGTTGAGTGCCGATAAAACGCTTTCAGAATTGACCCATCTCCTTTTTGGAGGGCTTTTGATTTCGCCGGTGAAGGGAAAGCGTTCGCGATGAATATCCTTGTCTGCCTGAAACAGATCCTTGATCCGGAACTGCCATCGCGAGATTTTCGCATCGACGCGGCAGGCCACGACGCGGAGCGTGGAACGGCTGGGCTTGTCATGAATATCTTCTGCGCCAACGCCTTGGAAACCGCTTTGCAATTTCGCGAGCAGCATGGCGGAAAGATTACGGTCCTCGCCTTCGGAGCCGCGTCGGCGGAAGAGATCCTTCGGAAAGCTCTCGCGCTTCGAGTCGATACCGCGGTCCTCGTGAAACATGACCTTGCGCAGCGACCGAATCCTTGGGTCGTAGCCAGAGTTTTGGCTTCGGCGATTCGAAAGCTTGGAGACTTTGATCTTGTATTGACTGGTCGCGAGTCGGGCGACTGGGGGGATGGGCAAACCGGCGGGCTTTTGGCTGAAGAGCTCGGTTGGCCTTGTGTCAGTTTTGCCGATGAATTGAAGGCTGATGCAGCCAAAACAGGAGTCGTTCGAATTCGCCGACAAACCGATCAAGGCTGGGAAGCGATCGAGGCTTCGGTTCCGCTGGTCCTGACAGTGACCAACAATGAGCACAACGTACCGCGAATCGCCAAGACTCGCGACGTTATGCAAGCCTTCAAACAACCGCTCACCCACTGGAGTCTATCCGATATCGGCTTAGATGCCGAATCGATGGCCGACGAGCTTGCGCGGACCGAAGTCGTCGAGTTAAGCATTCCAATCAAGCAAACGCATTGTGAGTTTATCGGCGGCGATACGCTTGACGAACGCATTGACGGATTTGCCAAGAGAATTGTCGCCGTCGTTCAGTCGGCGTAGTGGGTGTAAGGTGTAGGCCATAAGGTGTAAGGTGTATTTTTGAGAGTTTGTGGGGATGAGACAAGGCTTCGTAGTAAATCATGCAAAATCCCAACTCACTTTTAGAATCCGATTGATCAACTCAAGGAGTAAAGTTTGACATCTGTCGTTGTAAGTTGTGCATTGGGTTGGAACGAGATCGATCGAGCCTCGCTGGGCGTTCTAGGAGCCGGGCAGCGGCTTGCTCAGGAACTCGGCAGTCAGCATGCCGTGCTGATCGTCGGATCGCCTTCGGAAACTTTGATCTCCGACGCAGCCAGGTTCGCTGATTTCGTGCATATTGCGGAACATCCCTTGCTTACCAGTTACCATAGCGAAACAACGTTGACAGCGCTGACCGACCTATGTCGGCAATTGAATCCACAGGCGGTTTTACTTAGCAACGAAACGTATTGCCAAGAATTGGTTCCACGCTTGGCCCATCGATTAGGCGGCTCGGCAGCTGGCGATGCATTGAGTTTAGGTGCGAAAGTGGGATCGGTCGTTATAACTCGGCCGGTTTATGGCGGTAAGGCGCAAGCCACACTCGCTCTGCGTCGTTCACCCGCGGTCGTCTGGGTCCGTGCCCGAGCTCAAGAACCAGCGCAGCCGCAAGGCGCTCG
>JANLTA010000730.1:0-2001 GCA_031362705.1 Gemmataceae bacterium
TGCAGACGACGAAGCATCTTTATTGCTGGGGCAAGAAAGGAAACAACCCCGCGCTGCCAAAGGAAATCACGGAAGAAAAAACGCCCAAACCGGGTGCGGCGAAATCGCTCCAGATCATTCCCTCCGAAGTCACCCTGCGTCCCGGCCAAAGCGCCGCGTTCCGTGCCCGTTCAATTGATGCGAACGGATTCGTCGTCGAGGAAATCAAGGACGTGGCGGAGCTGAAATGGGCCAGCTACGTCCCGCCCACCGCGCGCGTCCGCTCCGCCATGAAGGCGTCGTTCAACGACCGGGGCGCGCTGGTCGCCGGCAACGAAACCGTGCCGTCCGCCGGCGCATTCGAAGCCACACTCGGAGGTTTGAAAGGCTACATTCGCGGCCGCGTGTTGCCTTACCTGCCGCTCAATCAGGACTTCGAAGCCTTCACCCTTTCCGAAACCAACGCCGCCGAGGGCGCGGCCTTTGCCTATCCGCCGCTGCCGTGGATCGGCGCGCGGTTCAAGTTCGAGGTGCGCGAGAAGGATGGCACAAGATGCCTGACCAAGACGATTGATAACAAATTCTTCCAGCGCGCCACCGTCTTCCTCGGCGCGCCGGACGCCAGGAATTACACGATCGAGGCGGATGTGATGAGCGAGGGAAATCGCCGCAAGATGTCCGAGGTCGGCGTCCTCAACCAGCGTTACGCCATCGTGCTCAAAGGCAACGAACAGAAGCTGGAAGTCAGCTCGAACTTCGAGCGCCTGCGCGAAGCGGTGGATTTCAAGTGGCAACCCAATTCCTGGTATCATCTCAAATCGCGTGTGGATATCGCGGCGGACGGCACGGGCGTCGTGCGCGCCAAGGCGTGGAAAAAGGGCGACTCGGAGCCGGAAGCCTGGACCATCGAAGTGAAACACAACACCGCGCATCAGGAAGGTTCGCCCGGCCTGTTTGGATTCTCGCCGCAGGAAATGCGCGTTTACATTGATAATGTGAGCGTGACCGCGAACTAGGTTCTTAATCTTAATCTTTCTCTTAATCTTAATCCCATGATGAAAACAATCCGCTTCGATCACGAAAAACTGAACATCTATCAACGCTCGCTCAAATTCATCACCTGGGCGACGGACCTCCTCGAACGCGTCCCAACGAAGCTCTCCGTCCAAAGCCAACTCGATCGCGCTTCGACGTCGATCCCGCTCAACATTGCCGAAGGAAACGGTCGATTCACGCCTGCTGATCGCTGTCGTTTCTTCGACATCGCACGCGGTTCGACATTGGAGTGTGCGGCGGCGCTGGATGTGTTAGTGGCGAAAAAGGTCCTGAATAAAGCCGACGTTGACGTTGGTATGGCCGACCTCGCCGAGATTGTTTCGATGCTGGTCGGATTGATTCGTAGCAATTCCGAGGTGCGCCTCCATGAAGATGAAGTGCCTTACCGAGTTGAATTTCAGTCGCTGGAGCCGGTGAACTACGGAAAGAGGATTAAGAGTAAGAGTAAGAGCAAGATTAAGAACCCGAGCAGGCCCATCTTAATCCTAATCTTTCTCTTAATCTTAATCTCTCCCGCCTTCGCCGAAGATTGGCCGCACTGGGGCGGCAATGATCCCGGACGCAACATGTATTCGCCCGCCAAAGGGCTGCCCGACCGCTTTGATCCCGGCAAACTCAAGAGCGGCACCGAGGAGATCGATCTGGGCACGACGAAAAACGTCAAGTGGGTGGCCAAGCTGGGCGCGCAGGCCTACGGCAATGTCGTCGTTGCGGGCGGCAAAGTGTACATCGGCACCAACAACGAGAATCCGCGCGATCCGAAACATCAGGGTGATCGCAGCATCCTGATGTGTTTCGACGAAAAGAGCGGTGAATTTCTCTGGCAGCTCGTCGTTCCCAAACTCGCATCCGGCAAGGTGAACGATTGGGAAAGTCTCGGTTTGCTTTCCTCCCCGTTCGTGGAGGGCAATCGCGTCTATCTTGTGACGAGCCGGTGTGAAGTGATCTGCCTCGACACCGAAGGCA
>JANLTA010000758.1:0-2753 GCA_031362705.1 Gemmataceae bacterium
CCCGTAAAAAATCACATCAGGGCCGCTTTGACCCGAGGAAGGTCTCGGCGCACCACGCCCTGGCGCCTTCGCGCAGACTGCCGCTGTCAATGCCGTCGCCGGGGAGGCCGGCGAAACTGACGGCGCCGCGGTCGATCGTCATCGCCCGCACGACGCGAGCAATCGTCCATCCGTAGACATGAGTGAAGTAGTCCCGGTCTGACAGGCCGTCGCCATGCGGACGGCCATCGATGATCAGAAGCGGCGGATCGAAGAAGCTGTCGGGGGCAGCGGGTTCCCCACCCATGGCTGCCATTTCGCCCCAGGGATCGACAAGCAGGCGGGGGTGTCTGTTGACGAGATCGAAACCACTCACCGCAGCATCATGAAAGATCCGCAGTGATCCTTTCAGTGGATAGTAGCCACGGCTCTCATAGGTATCCCTTGTGAGCCGAATGAGCTGGATAAGATCGTCGGGTGCAGCCGTCTGCAGACTTGAGAGGTCGAGCAGACTGTCGCAGAAGTGGCGATAGTCGACAGCCCCGATATCATCGTGGTCGGGCCACTTGCTCCTGGGGATCTTCGTGCAGGCCCGGCAGAGGGCTCCAAAGCGGAGCGAGGGGTGAACCTCGTGCCAGCCGCTTGCGGCAGGATTTCCTTCGCGGTCGAAGCCCAATGGCGGATTGAGAGCCAGATCGCAGATGACGCTCAGCGTCGCTGCAGAACTGCTGCGCGGGTCCACGCTGAGATCGAAGGAACAACCTGTAACCATTGCGAAATGCGCAAATCCGGCGCTATAGAGCGCCCCGTGCGGCTCGGCAATCGATTGCCATAATTCCTGGTTGAATGCTTCGACTATCGGGGCGCCCGCCCGTCCTGACCAGTCGCCGGCTCCGGAATAGTACAGGTACTGCGCGATGACGGCCTGACACTCCTCGATCGCCGCTGCAGATGGCAGCGAGGTATTGATCACGCGAAAGAGGTCGTCGCCCGAGTGGGTTTCGTGCAGGAACAGCTTAGTTGGCCGTTGCCACGCCTTGAATGAGCGCACTCTGCGCTGGAAGGCGGCGTTGTCTTCCTGGAGAACGGCGACAACATCGGCACCGGCCGACAGATACTGCGCGAGGACGCCGTACATGTACTCCGGCGGGCGCAGCTCGGCGAGACGATGATGGCCGTGGTCTATCACGGACCGCAGAATCGTGCAGATCCATGCATGCTCGGCCGCCGAGTGGGTCGTTCCGGGCCAAGCCGGATCTATCACAACATCAAAGTTGCTCGCCCTGTTCAGAAGTGGCCTGCCCGAACAATCGTCCTTGAGTGCCCTGGTCAAAATGTCGGGTTGGAGCGAGTGAAGGAATACGCCCATCAGATCAAGTTGAATGATGTCTATCAGACGCCGCAGGATGCCCCATGAGCGAACGTGCGCGATCCAGCGGTGGATGTTTTCGTGCTGGATCACCGACAGGGCGACTGCAAGTTTAGCGTCGAGTGCGGTGCTATCGTCGAGTTCGAGTGCCTTCTGGCCCAGCATGTCGAGGTAGGCTGCAGCCGGATTGAGTTCAATAAAAGTCGTGTCCGGCCAATAGGCCGCCAGCGATGGTCGCGAGCCCAGCGGGGCCAGCTGAAATGGATCGGTTCGTGCCCTACTTGCCGTCGTCATGTTTCTTGAAGCGGCCGGAGAAAGGGCGTTCGAGGAGGGCGGCAACCTTCTTTACGACGTCGTAGACCACGCCTGATGCGATCGCAGCCGCCGTAAACTCGACAATGGTGAGGATGTCCGGAAGATCGTTGCGACGATCAATGGCGAACGGATCGGCCGCGGGCGCCGGCTTCACGACAATCATGGCAAATTCTGCAGGGGTCAGACCATCCCGGAGGACCTTCGTGACGGCAGAAGCGTTGGCCTGCACCTCAATTGTCGCGGACATCGCATGGCTCCTCAAGGTTACACATCGTTCGCAGAACAGCGGCCATCTGCTTGCGTGCGAGCAGCCGCGCGGTAGCAATCACGCGCGGAGACAATTCGCACCATCCCGACTTAGCCGTGAACTGTTTTTCAGGCAAGGTTTCTCGTGGGTCTCAGTGCCAGCATGAGAACCGCGAAAGTGGCACCTGAACTGCGTGGCCGACATGCGTCGCAGTGCTGCTCCGGCCGGAATCAACGAGACGGCTCATGCAGCGGCTGACACTGCCGTGAGGGCTTCATCGACGGGGCAGATCGGCGTCGGTTGACGGCGCATCCTGAAATGCTCGACTCTGCTGTTTGTATACCGACCAGTAAGTTTACAACGAGAGTGCTCGGCCTCACGTTCAACGTCACCGAGTGAGGGGCGCATTGTGCGTTCACGGTGCAGCCCAACGACATGTGGGCAAACCATATGAACATGGCGCCAGCGCGGTCGAGAGGTTTGGTGACGATCATGACAGTGTATGTCGTTGCGCAACTGACCTTTACGCAGGTTGCCGCCTACCGGCGCTATCAGCAGAAGTTCATGGATGTCTTTTCGCAGTATACCGGGGATCTGCTTGCGGCTGACGAAGCCCCATGCGTTGAAGAAGGCACGTGGCATGGTGACAAGATCGTCCTGCTGCGATTTCCATCCATTCAGGCCTATCGCGCATGGGCAGAGTCTCCGGAGTACACTGACATTGTCCGCGACCGCCGGGCGGGAGCAGATGCCGTCGTGCTGGTGGTGAACGGGATGCCAGCTTGACCAGGAAGCGTGACGCCCGGTGGGAGGGCGCCTGTGACGGTGAACGTCGCGGACGGG
>JANLTA010000847.1:0-3530 GCA_031362705.1 Gemmataceae bacterium
ATCGCCAATCAGTATCGGAAGCAGCGATGAGTCCGGCGAATAGGAGCATTACGGACATGTTTACTCCTCCTCGAAGAAGCCCACAAAGCTGCGGCCCACTTCACCGAATTTGCCATTGGTATGCGTTAACATGCGTGCCAGGCCCGAAAGATCGAACCTATTGTAGCCGCGTTGGGTACGCACCGCGTCGGCCAGTGCGTGATCGACCAAATGTGTCGCAGCCGCTGGATCGGTCAAGGCGACGGCGACGAGAACATCGCTCAAGTGCGGCAAATCTACCTTGATGCGCATATCCGGCGGCAACGCCTTGGCCAAGATCAGGCGAGCCGTGTCGGGATCGGTTAACGCCAATGCTTTTGCCACCATAACGTTGCGATCGAGCTGTTCGCGGAATGGGTGATCGCTCGGCGTCGACCGGGCTGCCAGTACGCGATCACGCAGGCCAGCTAAGTCGGGATGGCCGACCTTTTTACCATAATAGAGCAAGATGGCCGCAGTCCCGCCGCTGTTGCCGTTGTTGTTAAAGTAGCCAATGGAATCCTCAACGATTTGATCGACCGCGCGATCGATGAGCTGAATGCCCCGGGTTCGGTCGGTCAATCGCCACGCCAAATCGGCATAACCGATGGCCCGGCACGTACGATCCTCAATGGACTCGATCATTAAGATCGCTTCGTCCGGATTGGTTTTGGCCAAGTGATAAGCGATATGCTGGCGTGTGCGTTGTTGATCAAAACCGTTGCCCGGGCGCAACTCGCGAAGCCATTGTTTCGCCAATGGTAGATCGATCGCAGCCAATCGGACGCATGAAGCACCAAGCCAACGGTTGAATTCATTCGCATTTGTGATTGGATCCACGAGTCGCCGCGTTCGTGCGGGGTCAAAGTAAGCGAGTCGGGCGGCGATCATCCCGCGCCGATAGCCAGCCAAGTCTGAGGCAGCGAGTTCTTCCGCATTGGCTGCCGCTTCTTCAATGATCTTTCGGCCAGCATCGCGGCGGCCGGCACGGTAAACCATTTCACCGGCTTGGGCCAATGCCCAGCCGTGGTCTTCGCCTGACACGCCTCGCGCACGCGCCACGGCCTCCTCGGCGAGGCGTTGAGCAGCGTCCGGTGTATCAACGCACAACTTGTCACACAGGGCGCATACGGCGCGTAATCCTTCGATTCCGACAACTCGGTTCAACATGGCCACCGCTTCGTCGGGATCACGGCGGGCTACGGCCTCCAGGTTACGTTCTCGATCCACAACATCGAGTTCCTTGGTGAGGTCGGTCTGACTACGTGCCAATTCTTCGTCGCGCCAATGTCGCGCCTGATTAAGATCAATTCGCGCCATAGCGCGCAATGTCGTTGCCCCGTCATCTTTCGCAGCGATCCGATTGGCCCACATCGCTTCGACCAAATGTCGCGCAAGTTTCTCGCTGGCCGCGCGGTATTCTTCGGAAACTGTCGGTGGGGGATCAGGTGCATCGGTGGATCGACGCAGAGTGAACGTGACGGGCTCTCCATCGGCCTCGACGGGACGGCTGGCCAATACAAATCCATCAGCCTTTGCCGACACAATTGCCGGCCCTTCAAACAATCCTCCTAAGCTAAATTGTCCTTCGCCATTAGTAGTGGTCTTGGTGGCGCGCGGACCATCCGCGTTGCTAAATACTGTGGCCCCAGATATCGGCTTGGCGGCGCGATCCGTGACAATGCCCTTCGCAACACTGTTCGTCCGCGTGAGCACGACGTTGCCAAAGTTGTGAGTCTCGCCGGGCTTGGCTTCCCAGGATATTGTTGTTGCGGTACGGTAGCCGGGGGCACTGAAAGTAACGCCGTATGTCTTATTACCCGCCTGCAACGCTCCCGATTGATAGAGCCCGTCGGCATTGGTCTCGCCGACCTTGCCGGCTGTTCCACCGCCAACCATTCCATTTGTGGAACTGAGGTGGCGATACGAGTCCGACAATTCAATGGTGGTGCCGGCAATAGGTTGGCCCTTGCGATCTACAGCGCGGGCGCGAACGTAGGCAGAGAATTTCTTGGAGACAACAAGCCGCAAATCACCAGCAATCGCTGCGGGATCGACAGCGACGGGCGCAGTTGTCAGCTGCTCGCCCTTGGCAGCAATGACGCCGAACAAGCCGCCGTCGGGATTCATGCCGCGAATGACGAAACGACCGTCCATTGAACTGAGGATCTTTGGCCCGCGATAAAAATTCGACGAGAAGCCGATCATGATGTGAGCGCCGGCCACGGGCTCACCCGCTTCATCGACCACGGTGCCGGACACGTCAAGGGTCGGGGCCAACGCAAATTGACCGAAGTTGTGGAGTGCACCCGCTGCGATGGGAATGGGATCCGTGGCATACTCGCGAAATTGATTGCGGGAGAACTTGACGACGGCGTAACCATCAATCGGTTTCGGAGCGACACTCGTCAGCCCCGCCGGCACCCGAAAATCAAGGCGACCGCCTGCGTCGGCTGTCGCTTCAGTCAACGGTAAGTCGTATCGATCCGCGTCCACTGCGATGATGTTGAGCACGCCTCCAGCGACGGCTTTGTTAGTCTTGTTGTCAATGAAATTGGCCGTGATGCGCGCGGCCGGCTGATAAACGCTAGTTGCGTTGACGGTAGTGCCAGGCTTGACATCAATCGGCGCAATTGAAGACGCATAGTGGTCGTTTGGCCCCGGAAATGGCAAAGTGAATTGATAGGTTCCGGCCGGGATGCCCGTGATTGTGATTGGCCCGCCTTCTGTGGATGACCCCGCGGCGGTTGCCTCGAGGTAACCGTTCGTGACATTCGATTTGCGCTTGGCGATAACAGACTGAGGCAAGGGCTTGGCACCGGGAGGGACGGTGAAGTCCAGTCGTATCGTCCCAGTTTGATCGAGTTGAATGACGGCGGGCTTACCGGGTTCGATCCAAAAGCGACCAGTACCGGCTGAGGGTGCCGTGAATTGCACGGCGACCGAATGCTGTACCATCACGCCAGGAACACGAAACGAACCGTCAACATTAATCTGAACTGGGATACCTTCCCAAAAGGCATCAGGTGTATCAACATACGCCATCGGTCGACCGCCAAAGCGAGCAAAGGTCTCAGGCCCCAAGGCGACTGCTTTCAATTTGAGATCGGGAATCGGCTTCCCGGCCACGTCCGTGATTCGGCCTAAAAGCGTCGTCGTGTCCTTCAAATCGATCGTATTGGGGTGGAGACCGCCCGTCGAAAACACTGTACCGTAGCCGCAGTGCCCTTCGGCGTCGCGAACCAACACGCGGGTGAATCGCGCGGTGCTGTTTTTTGCTCGGGCGACTTGCGCAACGCCGATGGCATCGACGAGAGCCCATGCAGTCGTACCTGCGGAAACATTGTTCCCGGCCGATGTGCTTAATTCGACGAACATCGCTTTAGCACCAACGGCGGGTTGGCCGTTTCGCAGAACCGTGTGTTTCCACGACGCCGTTTCATCATCGGCCTTGACGGAAAGTGCAAATACAAACAACGTGGCCGTAATCGCTATTCTCTTCATCGGACACC
>JANLTA010000830.1:0-2298 GCA_031362705.1 Gemmataceae bacterium
CTTGAAGTCGCTGTCGTCGTCGAGGACGGCATTCAAGCTGACCGGGGTGCGTGTCGCGGTTTGAAGGTGCGTGAGATGTTCGAGACTTGATCCGGTGCGGCTGGCCAGTTCCTGCGGACTCGGCAGATGCTTGCCGCCGTGAGCCAGCGCTTCGGATTCCTGTTGCAGCAGACCCAATTCCTGCAAGTGATGCGGACTGAGACTCACGAGATGGCTCTGCCGGGCGACTGCGATCTGGAGTGTCTGGCGAATCCACCACGTGGCATATGTCGCGAGCCGTGTGCCGTGGCTGACATCGAATCGGTCGATGGCCTGCATCAAACCGCAGACCGCCTCTTGCAACAAATCCGAATAGCTCAGGGCATGATGGCGAAAGCGCTTGGCGACGTGGGCAGCCAGGCGAATGTTGGCCGAGGCCAATCGGTGCTTGTAATGCACGTAGCGATCATAAAGCCGTTGCACGGCCGTCGCACTGCGGTACTCCGGCTTCTCGGCATAGTCGCGGATGAAGTTGGCCATGGGCCACGGTTCCATCGGCGGACGATGCGCGCGCAACGCGGTGAAATGACGAAGCAACGTCCTCACCAATTCGCTTTTGCAATCCCAGAAGTTTGTCAACAACTCGCGTTCTTCTTCGGGTGTCAACAAATCGGAAGAAAACGTGGTCAACGTCGGCGGGGCTTCGTGCCGGATACCCGATGCAACCAAGTGCTGTTTCTTCTTCTTAGGGGCGGCAACCTTCGGAGCTGGCATGATCAATCCTTTTCAAGTGGTTCCAAACCATATAGCAACGGACGTGCCGCAGACGCGACAAAACCCCGGGGAGACTAACCGGCAACCGGCGGATCACCCGGGGGAACGCCTGCCCATGGGGTGGCAGGGACTACATTATGGCACACGAGACAACCCGCAGACCGCCCACGGGTGATAATGGCCGTAAGCCGGCCACCGCCTCGTCCGTCCTGTCCTGAAGCTACCGGATTGTAAAGTGTACACGCACCAACTTCAAGCGTTTTTCTTACAAAAATAACAGATTTTCCCGGATCGACGGAAACACCGCCGATTCTGATCGATTCGCGCCCGCACATTTTACCGACTTTCCCCTCGTTCGCGCCATTTGACGAACCTCTCCACGTATAATCAGCCCTATCGCCACGACTTACGCTTGATCTGACAGTCGTTTCTGCATCAGGGACGCACAATTGGAACTGCCTGCGGGAGTTTTCCGATGTTCTGTGCTGCTAGTGGACAATGATCCAGCAGTCCGCGACTTGCTGCGCGGTCTTTTGGCGGACGACTTCCACATCATAACTGCCGATTCGGCAGAGTCGGCCAAAGACATCCTGGCCCGGCAGGCGATCGACATCATTTTGTCTGATCAACAACTACCGGATCAATCCGGAGCGCAGTTTCTTGCACATGTTTGCCTGCACTCGCCTCAGTCGGTGCGCATCTTGATAACGGGCACGGATCGTCTCGAAGATGCCGTCGAAGCAATCAACTGTGGCCGAGTCCATCGGTACTTATTCAAACCGTGGCAGAGTGAACAGTTACTGCACACGATGCGGCTGGCCGCCCGACAATACGTGCTGTCGCGCAGTCATGAGCAACTGCTCGACGAGTTGCGCAAGTTCAATCTTGAATTGGAAAAGAACGTCAAGCAGCGCACGCTGGAGCTTGAACACGCCAATCGGCAATTGCAACAGCGCAACCTCATGCTCACACGCATGGCGCTCACTGATCCGTTGACGGCACTGCCCAATCGCCGGGCGATGGATCGACTGGCCAAGAACGAATTGACGCGCCGGGCACGCTATCCCAGCCCCGTAGCCATTGCGCTAGTCGACGTCGATCACTTCAAAGAAATCAATTCGCGCCACCTGTTGAGCGGCGGCGACCATGCACTGATCTGGCTGGCCGAGACGCTTTCCACAGCCGTGCGCACAGTCGATACTGTAGGTCGCATCGGCGGCGAAGAGTTCATGTTGGTCGCGCCGGAAACCGATCCCGAAGGCGCTTGGACCTTAATTGAGCGAATGCGGACGCAAGTTGCCGAGGGCCGGACGGTCTTCGACGGTGCCGAGATTCGCATGACCGTAAGCATCGGCCTGGCCGTCGCGCCATCCGGAGCGCCGGGTGCCTACGATGCCTTACGACATGCCGCCGCTGCCGCGCTCGGCGAAGCCAAATCATCCGGTCGCAATTGCTGCATCATGAAGTTGCTGGACGTTTCAGCGCGAGCGGGCTAGGAAGTTTCCTGCTCCCCTCTCCCCCTAGGGGAGAGGGGTTGGGGGTGAG
>JANLTA010000332.1:0-7258 GCA_031362705.1 Gemmataceae bacterium
CGCACCAGCCGGCGGTGATAATGCAGTCGGTACGGCGTCAGCGCGTTGCTGACGATGGCGACCACGGGTGACGGCATCGGCTCTCTCGTTGGGGCGACTTCGCGCACGATAGGACATTTCCGCGTCACGGCCATATGCGCATCCTTCACATCATTGCCTCGCTCGACCCCGCTCAAGGCGGACCGCCGGTTGTCGCTGAAAATCTGGCCAAAGCGTTAGCCGCGTTGGGCCACTCCACTCGCCTTGCCGCTGAGACCGTCACTTCGGCCAGCCATGTTCGGTTATCCCACATTGGTTTGCGCGATCTTTGGTTTGGACCTCAATCCGCATTGGTGCAGTTAGCCCGCGAAGCTGACGTTTTACACCTTCATGGCGTTTGGGAACCGCTGCTTCCGGCAATGGCGCGAGCTGCCGATTCACTCGGTCGACCATATGTCGTGACGCCACACGGTATGCTCGATCCTTGGAGCCTGGCGCAAAAGAAATGGAAAAAGAAGCTGGCGTTAGCACTTGGTTATCGTCGAATGCTCGACGCGGCGGGTGCCCTACACCTGCTCAATGAAGATGAACGAATACTCCTCGCGCCGTTGAAGCTTCGCTCTCCCGGCGAAGTCATCCCCAACGGCATGTTTCTTGAGGACGTGGACCCGCCGGCGGACCCGCACATCTTTCGTTCGCGACAGCCCGGCCCCGGCGAACGGCCATTTATTTTGTTTCTGAGCCGGTTGCATTACAAGAAGGGTCTCGATCTGTTGGCCGATGCTTTCGTCACCGTCGCGGCCAAGTATCCGCTTGTTGATCTCGTGGTTGCCGGACCGGATGGTGGTGAAGAGCAACCGTTCCGTCAACGCATCGATCAACTTGGTTTGGGAGCACGCACTTGGTTGACCGGCCCGCTTTACGGCCCGGAAAAGTGGTCGGCCCTCACCGGCGCGAGCGTTTTTTGTCTGCCAAGTCGTCAAGAAGGTTTCAGCGTCGCGATTTTAGAAGCTATGGCGTGCCGGGTACCGGTGGTTGTGTCCGAGAATTGTCACTTTCCGGAAGTGCGGGAAGTCGGGGCTGGGCGGGTTGTGCCGCTTGAAGCGTCGTCCATCGCAACAGCACTCGATGCTGTTCTCGCTGATCCAGCCACTTCAAAGATGATGGGTGTGGCTGGTCGAAGACTTGTTGAGCAACGTTTTACGTGGTCAAAGGTCGCCACGCAAATGTTGGCACTGTACGAGCGATTGCTCAACCAACCCCCGGCGCGGTAAGCTGAAGCGACTTAATTGAGACTAGACCGCGTGACCACGGCCACACTTGCAGATACCGTCTTGCCACTCGACCGGCACCCGCTGGCCGATCCGCTCTGCGCGGAGATGCAGGCGGATCGCACGTTGCCCGGTGATTGGCCCGCCGTCGGCAGTGTTCCCATCTCAATTCTTGTGCCCGTCAAGAACGAAGAAGCCAATCTGCCCGAATGCCTGCAACGGCTGCGCTGGGCCGCGCAGGTTGTCGTCGTTGATTCGCATTCCATCGACCGCACCGTGCCGATCGCGCAGGCTTACGGCGCGGAGGTGCATCAGTTTCGCTTTCCTGTATCCGGCTGGCCCAAGAAAAAGAACTGGGCGCTAGACCATGTGCTATGGAAGCACGAGTGGATTCTGGTCGTGGACGCCGACGAACGCATGACGCCGGAGTTGGCCACCGAAATCGAAACGCTGGTGCAACACCCCACGGCCGACGCTTACTTCCTGAAGCGTCGCTTCCACTTTATGAACCGTTGGATTCGCCACTGCGGTTACTACCCGGTGTGGAATCTTCGCCTGTTTCGCCATGCTCAGGGCCGCTTTGAGCGCATCGGCAACCTCGGCGACACCGACTCCGGCGACAACGAAATTCACGAACACGTCGTCGTCCCGTCGCGCAGAGTCGGCTTCCTCAAGCACGACCTCATTCACTATGCCTATCCGGACCTGGCCACGTGGGTCGAGAAACACAACCGCTATTCAAACTGGGAAGCCCACGCCATGTTGGCCGGCTACGAAGGCGGTGTGAAGCCGGCACTGCTCGGCGATCCCGTGGCCCGGCGGCGCTGGTTGAAAGTGCGAACCCGTTGGCTGCCGTTCCGCCCGCTCTGGCGCTTCCTGTACTCGTACATCTTTCAGGGTGGCTTTCTCGACGGCGCAGCCGGCTACTACCTGTGCTGGATGCTCGCCTGGTATGAGTTCCTTTCGGTCGCCAAATACAAGGAACTGAAAGACCGCCTGGGCCGTGGGGAACCGACCCCATGACCAACACATCCACGATCGATCCCAAAGCACGCCATGTTTCGCCCTGGACAACGGGTGAAAAAATCGCTCGACTGCTTTGGTACATCACCGAGGCCACGCTCTTCCGCTACAGTTGGCGTACCATGTACCGCTGGCGCGGCTGGCTGCTGCGCCGCTTCGGCGCCAACATCCACCCCACCGCACGGCTCCGCCGCACTGTCACCATCGAAGTGCCTTGGAATCTCACCATCGGTGCCGACTCCGTGATCGGCGACCACGTCATTCTCTACTGCCTCGGCCCAATCACCATCGGCACCCGCGTGTTGGTCAGCCAGTACGCCCACATCTGTGCCGGCTCCCACGATCACACCCGACCCGACTTGCCGTTGCTACGTCCACCCATCCACATCGAAGACGATGTCTGGATCGCCGCCGACGCCTTCGTCGGTCCAGGCACCACCATTGGCCAGGGAGCAGTAGTCGGTGCCCGCGCCAGCGTCTTCTCGGACCTGCCCAGTTGGAAGATCTGCGTAGGCAATCCCGCCCAACCGGTAAGAGATCGCGAATACCACTCCTAGCCGCTTGCGGCTTAACGCGTCAATTCTCCCCGCAACAACCAAACTCATAGTCTCATAACCCACATCGCGCCCATCCCACACCTCAACACCACCACGCCTTCACCCATCCTCAGTGCTTGCTCAATTCCCCGGTAACCGTAGTGCGATACAGCTTCGCGCCTCGTGGCTGAAAAATCGCTAAAGTTTGTGTTTGGAGTTGGCATAGTCTTTGCCGATATGCTATATGCGAATAGCGCGACGTGGATTCAACAATTCGCGTTGTGATATTTGCGAGATCGAGCCACCTTCGACAGGCGCCGCTGGGTTTGCTTTTGCACCATCGGCTGTCTCCGACGCCTGCCCTTCTGACCCGATCCCTACGAGGAGAATCTGTGCCCCGTGATGCGGCCCCGCGCCGATGCTGCGCGCCCGCCGCGACTCCCTACCGTGGAGGTCGTCATGCCGTCGGCCATATCTTGTCTTGTGGCAGTGGCGCTGTTGAGTTCACCACCCGACATTCCGGAACCGTTGCCGGATGCTGAGCAGTGGCCCGACCTGCAAGCGGCCCTCGTGTCGATTGCCATCGAATGGGAGATCCTCGACCCCCGCGAAACCCGTTACGTCTTCGCCCGCATGGAAGACTTTGAAGACAACTTGAATCTGGTGCGCCGGCGTTACCGCGATCTCAAAGATGCGCCGCGACTTGCCGACGCACAACGCTTCCCCGAACATCGCGCCGTCAACGACATGCTCGGCTTTAACCGCGCTTATCGTCGGCACCTCGACGCCCGTTTACCGATGGACTTGGATCGCATCGAGCAACTGCGTGATGCCATCGGTGAAACCGATTCGCTGTATCAGATTTGGGATGCCGTCCGCGATGCGCGATGTGAATACTACTACGTTACCGTGCGTCGCCAGGCACTCAAGCGTCTCCGCTACATTGTCGGCCACGATGACTATCTCGCCGCCGCGCTCCCGCCGCATGTGCCGCTCTGGCGCTTCGCGGAAGAGTAAACTCGATTCAAATACATAGGGTGCGTTCGGGGTCGCAAAAACCGGAGGCTCTTTCGAGCCATGGTCGCGACCCTTCACGCACCCTGCGATAATTCTCAGATCATCACCCACCCACGAATACGCCGCCGAGGAAGGCGGGGTCGTAGATCGATAGGCCGCCTACGAACGTGTTCGGACTGCCGGCATAACGGCTTAAGACAACGACATGGTCTTGCAGCTTGACCGCAGAGAACAATTCGGCCCGGCCATCATGATTGTAGTCGGCCGCGGCCACGCGAACGCCACCAGTGTAGTTGCCGCCGATGGCATTGAAGTCATTCAGCAGGACATTGTCGCGGCCATTGTAGGTATGGATGCGCTCGCCGTTTGTTGCCTGGGCCACGATCAGATCTTCGTAACCATCGCCGTTGAGGTCGCCGGCCGCAACATTCACCCCGCCGGTGAATGCGGCATCGAAGGCGAAGAAGCTGCGCAACTCGGTCTTGTTGTCTTTGCCGCTGACAACGCGGACATGGGGCCCACCACCCGGGCCAGCCGCGAAGATCAAGTCGGAATAGCCATCCGCGTTGACATCGCCGGCTCCCACGTTCACGCCGCCGAGGAACGTCGGTGCGAAGGCGAAGAACTCCGTGATGAGCGAGAGATTCTTGCCGCTGAATACTTTGACGTGCGGGCCGCCGCCGGCCCCGGCACCGGTGATGATGTCGGCATAACCATCGTTGTTGAGATCGCCCGAAGCGATGAATACGCCGCCGGCAAAGTTCGGAGCATAGGCAAAGAACTCTTTCTTGCAGATTCCCGTTACACCGTCGAATACGCGAATGTGTGGGCCGCCGGTCGCGCCCGGCGCGGTGATGATGTCGTCAACGCCGTCGCCGGTGACATCGCCAACCGCAACCCGCACGCCGCCGGTAAATGTCGGAGCGTAGGCGAACAGGTTCATTTCCACCGCTTGATTGCTCGTGTTGTAAACACGTACTTGCGGCAATTGGCCGGCGTCCGCACCGATCACCATCTTGTCGATGCGCCGCACGGACGTGGTCATCCAGATCTCGTGGCCTTGGGTGGCGCTCCCCTGCGCATTCAAGAACAGCGTGCCGGCTATCGTACCGATTGGCAGCACATAAATGCTTCCAATGCCGAAGTCCTTGACGAGCATCGTCCCGTTGGAGGTGCCGTCCGATTTCCACACTTGATTCGGGAGACCGTTGTTGATGCCGTTACCGAAAAAGTAGAGCGTGCCGTTGACATTGGTGAACTCGTTGGGGCTAAAGCCATTCGCTCCGGGTCGAAGGTCTTTGACCAGGACGGTGCCGGCCGTTGAACCGTCGGATTTCCACAACTCGACGCCTGTCGTGCCGTCGTCGGCACTGAAGAAGAGCGTTCCGCCGATATTGCTCAGGTGCATCGGCAAGGCCGATGCCGCGCCGGGTTTGATGTCCTTCACGGAGACCGTGCCGAAGGCCGAGCCATCGCTTCGCCACAGTTCATTGCCGTTGCTGCTGGTCTGGGCGCGGAAGAACAGCACATTGTTGATAGCCGTCAACTCGCTTGGCGATGAATCGTTCGCGCCAATGTTGATGTCACGCACTTGCATGGTGCCCGCCGCCGAGCCATCGCTGACCCATAGTTCGCGGCCGGAGGTTGCATCGCTGGCGGCGAAATACAGCTTGCCGTTCATGACGGTCAAGTCGGTCGGGGTCGAGTCATTCGCGCCGGGGTTGATGTCCTTCACGAGCACCGTGCCGGCCGCCGTCCCGTCGCTTTTCCAGAGTTCTCCGCCCGAAGCCGAATTGCGAGCGCTGAAGTAGAGTGTGCCGTTGAAATTGGTCAGCTGTCCCGGTTTGCCGCCGTTGGGATTGTCGTTGATGTCTTTGACCATCACGGTGCCGCCGGAGGTACCGTCGGTTTTCCACACTTCGCCGCCCGAGGCACCCGAGTAGGCCGCGAAGTAAAGTGTGTTGTTAATGGCCGTAAAATCGCTCGGGCTGGAAGGATTCGCGCCGGGGTTGATGTCTTTGACCTGGTGTGGGCCGCTCAAACTGCCATCGTAGACCCAGAGTTCATAACCATCGCCCGCCCCACCGTCGGCGGCAAAATAGAGCTTCCCAAGGAAGGCCGCGAAGTTGTCAGGACCGCTACTGGCGCTGCCGGGATTGATGTCGGCAACCAATTCCGTGCCTTGCGGCGTGCCATCGGTCCGCCACAACTCGCGGCCATGATCCTGATCCACGGCGGAGAAGTAATACTTGTCGCTAAGGACCGCTCCGCCCTCCGGATACGAATTGAAAAACGCCGGCGCGTTGATGTCCTTCAACAACGTGGTGGACGGGACATCCCGCACTTCCAGGCTCTGAAGACTAAGGCGGGATCGTAATTTGCTTGGCCGAGACATCGAAGAACTCCAGGAACGTCGTTGAGGTAAGGCAGCGCCCGACGAATCTTGTCGTGGATGCCGCTAACCTCAAAGCCCGGAAGTCCCGAAAAAAGGCCGGCGTGTGCTTTTGCTCGTAATCCACATTGTCAAAAAAGGGCCGGGGGAGGGGTTTTGACCGCTCAAATCCCTCACCCCATGCCCTGTTCCCCACTAAAGAATGGGGAACCTGCGAGCCAAACGGTTACACAGATCCGCCAAACCTGAGGCGGAACTGGATGAAGTCGCTAGCCGCCACCGCACCGTCACCATCGAAGTCAAAGATGGGGTTGGTGCCGCCAAGCGCCAATCGGAATTGAATGAAATCGTTGGCGGCCACCGTGGCATCTCCATTGATGTCGCCGAAGATGCGATGGAACTCGAACGTGTAGTCGCCGCCGGCCAGGCCGCCGACGATTTGTGACGAGATCACCCGCAAGATGAATCGACCATCCACAAACGATGCGGTGAAGTTTGGCGAGACTCTCACGTGGGTAAAGCCGTTGATCGTGTTCGTAGTCACGGTGATCGGCTGAAGCACGCCGCCCACTTTCGTCCGGACTTCAAACGCCGCTGCCGGCAAGCCCACGAACGACGGCGCGAAGTTGAAAGATGTCTGCAACTTCGTGACCATGGAGCGCTGGACCGCGTCGTCGTTGACCGTTGTCAGCACGACTTGGTTCGGCGCTTGATTGATGAAGTTCACAGACTCGTATTCATCGTAGACGACATCGCCCATACCGGGCGTGACGATGCGGCCGCCGAAATCCGTGGTAGGCATGTTCTTCGCATCGAAGATCAGTGTGTCGCCGCCGGGTGGTGAGACCGCGAATCGACCGTGCGATTCCTTGGCGATCTTGGGAGTGATTTTCGGTAGACCGGCACTGACCTTGATCACATCGTCGTATGGCGACCCGACCGAAATTGCCACTGACGCCGACAGGTGGACCCGTTCGCCGGTGGGGGCGATGATCTGCGGTGTCGTAGCATCCATGTTGAACGCGACGCCGCCGCCGAAG
>JANLTA010000333.1:0-5078 GCA_031362705.1 Gemmataceae bacterium
GCGGGCGTCGGCTTTGTGCGCATTGTTGATCGCGACTTTATCGAGTTGCACAACCTGCAGCGGCAGGTCTTGTTCGACGAATCCGATGTGAACGACGGATTACCAAAAGCCGAGGCGGCCGCGCGGAAGTTGCGATTCATCAACAGCGGCGTCACGGTCGAATCCGTGGTTACGGATGTGGACCGCACCAACGTCCTGGCGCTGTGTGGCGACGCCGACGTGATCCTCGACGGCAGCGACAATTTTGAAGTGCGCTATCTCATCAACGACGCGGCGATCAAACTCGGCAAACCGTGGGTCTACGGCGGTTGCATCGGCAGCCTCGGCCAGACGATGACGATCCTGCCCGGCGAGTCGCCATGTCTGCGCTGCGTGTTCGAAGCCGCACCTGGCCCTGGCGAGGCGGCTACCTGTGAGACTGCCGGAGTCGTCGCGCCCGCGGTCAGCGTCGTTGCCAGCCTGCAAGCCACCGAAGCGCTGAAGCTGCTAGCGGGCCGGCGCGAGGCCGTGAACCGCGACCTGATCTACATCGACGTGTGGGAAAACACATACAAGAAGATCAAGATCGCGGGACTCAAAGGCAAGGTGGATTGCCCATGCTGCGGTCGCGGCCAATACGAATGGCTCGACGGCGAACACGGCGCGACGACCACCACCCTGTGCGGCCGCAATGCCGTACAGGTGAGCCACCGTACACCGGTGCCGCTGAAGTTCACCGAGTTAGCCGAGCAATTGCGGCCACTGGGTGCGGTAAGCTTCAACAAGTTCCTGCTGAAGTTCGCCATCGGCGACCACAACTTCACCATCTTTCCCGACGGCCGAGCCATCATCCAAGGCACCGATGACCCGGACAGGGCGAGGACGCTTTACGCGAAGTACATCGGGCATTGACGAATGGTCGAAAGTAGGACGCAAATCGGTGAATCATCAGGATACAAGTTCCTGACTGTTCATCAGCGATCGCAAGGCCGTATTCACTGACTCATCAGTAGGAAATGCTGAGCGGACATCGGGTGCCAACAATGCGAGGTTGGTCCCCGCCTGGTAGCGAGACAGGTGCTTGCCACGCACGGCACCCTTGAGTTGCGTCAGATCGTATTCCAGCCGGAGTTCGTCTTCTTGTTCGGTCTCATCCGTTTTCATGTTGTTTCCTCTCGAAACTACTTGCGCGTCGAGCGCTGATGATTCTTGTTCGTCCTTCACGATCCGTATGCGCTACTATCACCAATTGGCCGGATTTGGAGTATCCGAAGGTTACGAATCGATCTTCGTCAATGGAGTGGTCCGGATCCTCGTAGGTAACCGCAAGTGGATCGCCAAATACTGTGGCCGCTTCTTGAAACGAAACCCCATGTTTGGCGGCATTTCGAGTCGCCTTGTCGGGATCCCATTCAAATTCCATACGTTCCATCTTAATTGCCAACTCTCTACATCACAAGTTGCTTTCACTTCTTAGAAGTCGGTAGTTTCACAATTCAAGGCTGTCAACGACGAACAACCCATAAAAGTGTCCAGTTGGCGATTCTGAGCCACAACCGCCGCAAACCTTCGCTCGGCCGCCTCTGGATCAGCGAACTGACGACGCTCCACGATCAACCACTTGAGCCATTGCGCCAGTCGCGTCACCGGCCCGGTTCGACCAAGTACTTGCAGCAACTCCAATTCAACCGGCTGCAATGGCCGAGGCGGTTCATAGCATTCAGCGATTTGTCGCTTCGCCTCGAATGTGATGGTGCCAAACAATCGCGATAAATCGCTGGTCACGGAATCGACACGCACGGCAGCGCAATCAATGAAGCCGCTGAACTGGCCGTGGTGAGTCAGTACATTACCGGACCACAAGTCGCCGTGAATGGTTTGTACGGGCACCGGTCGATTCAACCACGGCCGCAGTGCTATGCGTGTCGGTTCGATTTGGCGTGACAGCACGTTAACTGCGTCGGCCAACTTTTCCGTTGGCGCGGGCGTCGGAGCGGCTTCCTCCCATTCGTTCAGGATGACCCATTGACGTGTCACGGTATCCGAAGGTTGCGGCGTGAGTACGGGCCATTGCCAGCGAACGTGCAGCCGGGCGATGGCTTCGACTGTCGAATGGGCAATGTCATGGGTGGCCGAGCCGTCGCACCACATCACCAAGTCCCACAGGCGACCGCCGGACTCGACTAACGTTTTGCCGAACCGAGTTGGCACCGGTTGCGGCATCAAATCCGAAGCGGCGACGAGAATTCGCCGATGAATCGCCGTTAGCCTGCGCGCGTCACTCCAATCGATTGGATAGGCCTTGAGGGCGAATTGCGCGGAGCCGGATTGCACGCGCCACACGATCGCGCCGCTGAATCCGGTGAATGTGTCCAGCAACCGGCTATCGGGCAGGCCAAACGCTTCCAAAGCAGCAAGTGGATCCGGAGACATGTTGACGCACGGGTTAGCGGCGTATGGTGCCGGGGTCCATCACGTAAACAGGCTGGCCCGAGCGGCGAACGAATTCGATTGCGTGGACTGGATAACAGCCCAGCCAAATTGTGACAACGGCACACGCGGCTAATGCCAACGCGCCAGCCAGACCAACACGGCCAGGTAAGGGCTTGATGGCCGAGCGCAAGTACATCGCGCCGACCACACGGAGATAATAAAACGCCCCGATGGCAGCATTGATAGCCGCGATGATCGCCAGCCACAGAAACATACGATCCTGCGCTTGACTCTGTGTGGTCAACGCACTCATGAACAGCATGAACTTGCCCGAGAATCCAGCGGTCAGCGGCAAGCCGATCATGCTGAAGAGATAAAGCGCAAAGGCGGCCGCCAATCCCGGATGCGTGCCGCTCAGCCCTGCCAATTCATCAATCTGCGACACTTGCCGCTCGCGAGTTGACACGGCCTGCAGCACCGTAAACGCTCCAACTGTCATCGCACTGTAAGCAATCAAATAGAACAGCAATGCTGGCAAGCCGTTGTTGCCACCGCTCTCCAGATGGGATACTGTTGCCAAACCCATCAGCATGTAGCCCGAATGGGCGATGCCCGAATAAGCGAGCATCCGCTTGATATCGGTTTGCCAGACGGCAACGACATTGCCGACCGTCATGGTGAGGGCCGCGAGTATCCACAATAGCAACGGCAGCCGCGTCCCAAGATCCAGCGTGTGCAGGATCGGCCCCGGCCCGACAAAGCCGAACAAGTGAATCAATGCGACGAAGCCGGCAACTTTGGGAATGAACGCCAATAGCGCGGCCGGGCCATTTGCCGTGCCCTCGTACACATCCGGTGCATAGAAGTGGAACGGGACCGCTGTGATGCGAAAGCCGATGCCGGCCACGATCATGACAAATGCCGCCATCAGCAGTGTGGGCAGTTGCGGCAAGTCTTGCCGCGTCAGCGCTTCGTGAATCGCTGCCAGGTTGGTCGTCCCCGTCACGCCGTAGAGGTAGCTAAACCCGAAGAGCAGTATTGCTGACGAAAAGATGCTCAGCAGGAAGTACTTCACTGACGCTTCCTGTGCCGGCTTGCCCGTGCGCGGAAGATACAGCATCACATAAGTCGGAATGGAGATCAGTTCGAGTGCCAGGAACAACGTGATCAACTCATTCGCCGAGCCGACCAGTGACGTGCCTGCCGTCAGCACCAGCAAACACGCGAAATAGTCCGGCGCATGTTCGTCGGTCAATTCGTCCCAACTCATCAACAACAACACGATGCCGCCGACAAGGGCCACGATGCGCGTGTAAAAGGCCAGTTGGCCGGGCCACAACGAACTGACGGTGGGCCGAAGTCCGCTCAAGTCCACGGGATCGTAAAACACGACGATGGCCGATCCGATGAAGCCGGCGAGGGCGATCAAGCCCCAGAAAGGCTTACAGCGGTGAAACGCGCCGCCCACAAACACGATGCATGCCGCCAGCACCAACACAGCTTCGGGAGCTGCCAAGCGGAAGACGGATTGCAATGTGGTGACGGTCAGGTCCACAAGTCGCTCACTGGTTCTTGGTCATGGCCGCCCGGTCGCGGGCAGCGTCGACAATCTTTACCACTGTGTTTACGTCGCGCCGGGCCGAGTCCAGCACCGGTTGCGGATACAAACCCAGAACAATACATGCAATGGCCACTGGCACGATGGCGACCAACTCGCGGCTATTCAAGTCGGGGACGGCATGTCCTTCATGGTGCGGCTCATGCAGCGGGCCGAAGAACACGTTCTTCAACATCGTGAACAGATACCAGCCGCCCATGAAGATGCCACAGGCAATGATGAAGACCAGCAGGTTGCTGGATACGCCGGGCACGTTCATCGTGTATGTGCCCGCCAGGATCAGCATCTCGCCGACGAAGCCGTTCAGGCCGGGAAAGCCTACGCTGGTCAGGCAGATGAAAACCATGAAGAAGCTCAGCAGCTTGAGCCGGGCCGCCATGCCGCCGTAATCAGGAATCATGCGCGTGTGGTAGCGCTCGTACAACATGCCGACGAGCAGGAACAACCCTCCAGTCGAGAGGCCGTGATTGATCATCTGCAACAGCCCGCCGTTGATGCCGGCCGAGTTTAGGGCAAACAGACCGAGAATGCAGAAGCCCATGTGCGAAACGGAACTGTACGCCACCATCTTCTTCACGTCTTGCTGCGCGAACGCGCACAGCGCTCCATAAATGATGCCTATGGCCGCGAGCGTGCCGAGCAGCGGTACGCCAATGCTCAGCGCGGCGTCCGGGCATAACGGTATGGCCAGGCGCAAGAAGCCATAACTGCCGAGCTTGAGCAACACGCCGGCGAGCAACACCGAGCCGGCCGTGGGAGCTTCCACGTGCGCCAGCGGCAACCACGTATGTACGGGAAATAGCGGTACCTTAACCGCAAACCCGGCAGTCATCGCCAGAAATACAAACATTTGCACTTGATGCCAGTAATCGCGGATGCGTGGGTCTTCAATGCGCAGTTGTTGCTGCACTAACTCGATCAGCCGCGGGATGGCGAACGTCAACTCACCCGTCTGGTTCTTGCAGGCGATCACGATGCCGATGAGACCTAATAGCGCGATCACGCTGCCGGCCAACGTGAACAGGAAAAACTTGCGGGCGGCATCCCG
>JANLTA010000852.1:0-4233 GCA_031362705.1 Gemmataceae bacterium
CCGCTTCCGCCTTGGTGCGATCCACCACGACGCCGGTCTGCTTGGCCACTTCGTCCAGAACCTGCCCTAGTGATGCGCCTTTGGATTTGAAAGTGAAGGTCTTACCCGGTGGGAAAGCAACGGGGTCGGCGGCCCATGTCATCGTCACGAGGGCAAAGCCGAACACGACCATGAGCAAAAAACTCCGCAGTGCCATGTGTATGCCTCCAACTGTTGACCGTTGGCATTGTACAGGACGCGGATTGCATTCGCCTTTAGCGTTCATTCTGCGCCGCTCGGTCGAGCAGCGTCTTGTACAGTGACAGTTGCTCCCATCCTTGCGGCCGTGCGTCGCCTGGCAATTCCTCCAAAGCCTCATCAATGGCTCGCTTGGCCGTTCGGGTATCGCCTTGTTCGAGGGCAATGATTCCCTGCCAGGCCAGTAGTTCAAAGCGTTGGCTACGTACTCCTTCCAACTGTGCAATCGGCATCGAATACCACACATGCACAAGAGCGCCACGGGAGATGATCGGTGCCGCGATCGGGTCAAGCGCGATGGCGGCGGTTGCGATAGCGAGAGCGCTGGTTTGCGCGGTCTGTGCCATGCCGAGCCGGGTATAGTCCAGCAGCGCCGCAATCTCGTCGTGGGCGCGCTGGTAGTCGCCACATGCCGCAGCTGCGTCCCGATGAAGTCGGCGGAAAAATGGCTGCAGAGATGGTTCGACCGCCGTGACCGGATTAAACTGCGGCGACATGAGTATGGTTCTCGCCTCCTCGGCCCGGCCAAGCTTCAGCATGAGGTTCACGGCATAGGCGAAATCCTGAAGCTTGAGTTGCTCGGGCTGCTCCATCAATGTGCGCTGAAATATACTCAGCGCCTCGCCAGCCAGTCCAAGTTGCTCCGCTCGCGCCATGCGGTTGAACGGGGGCGATTTCGGATCCACGTCGAGTTGATCGCGCTGCAATGCGAGTTTCTTCTCCACGGCCTCAAGTTGTTTCTGCCGGCCTTTGAATTCGGACTCGAATGCCTTGGGATCGTTAAACATCATGGCGATTTGCGGTCGCCGCATCAGGTCCAAGACCGTTTTTGAGTTTTCGACGAACAGGTCGATATTCAACTGCGAATGGTAAGCCGCCAAATCTTTGGCTACGAGGTACGCGACCTGCGATTCATCCCAACCGTTGGCCGTAAAGACAGCGAGTCGCGATTTGGCTTGCGTCAGCGTCGTCGCATACTGCAGCGTGAGCAATGAGTCCACCGAAGCCATGCGCGAATATGCCTGAGACAAGCGGTATGCGGCCTCAGCACTTTCGTTTTGCGCGGCTAGCGCCGCTCGGGCATAACGCACCGCCAACACGGCACCGGCAAGCCGATCGGGCGCGACAACGCGATTGGGGGCCGTCGCCGTGGCCGGATGAAAGTTCATCATCGTACGCCAGTGCAGTGCGGCATCGGTAGACGCGCCGCCGACTAGTGATGCGACCGCCGCCGCTTTCATCCCTTCGTTGACGCGCATCTGAGCCGCGTCGGTGAATTCATGCCATGCGGCTGCCTCCTCCAGTTGCATCGACCGTGGCCGAATGCCCGACACGTATCGTTCCCAGGCAGTCTGAGCGTTCGGTTCTTCGTCAGATGGTGGTGCGATGCGTGATGCCGCCTGGGGCGCAAATGCCAAACGCGGCGCATCGACAACTGGACGTATCGGTGAGGCGTCGATGTTCCACGCAAACGCCGTTGCTCTACCTGAGAGAGCCAGCAATGGGAAGCGCTGCGGATCGGTGAACAACACGCGGCCGGGTCCAGTGCCATCGCCGCGATCCGAGCCATTGAGTGCGATAAGACCGATGGCATAAGGTTGAAGCGTCGCTGTCAGTTTCTTGAGGTCCGACGGTCGGCCGGTATCCAAGTTTGTGAAGAACTGCCGCGCAGCGAGAAAATCGCCAATGCGCGGAGCATGCAACCGCCAACGGGAGTCAATAAACGACTTCAACGAAGGCGCGTACCAGGCCATGTAATTGGCCATCTCGTTCGAAGGACTATAGACGTGGGTATTAGTCGGCAGCGTGCTACTCGTTTGCAGTTCGTTGAGCTTGCGCGCCAATTCCTCCATGCCGGTATCGTGTTCGATGCGAAGGCCGACGCGGTTGGTTCGTAGCGCATTTTGCGCCGATGGTCCCAGCCACCCCGGCCACGCGACAAAGCAAAGGCTGAAAATAACCAGAGCGGCGACCGATCGAAGCGTGATGCCCACCATGCGGACATAAGCGGTCGGCTCAAAGAAACGTGTCATCCCTTCCTGAATATTGTGAACAACCAAAGGCGCTGAGCCAATGACGAAAAACGGTATGAACCGTGCCCGCCAACATGCGAGTCCCGCGAGTACCATCCAGAGCAGAAGCCGTCGCCACGGCTTCGATGCCACATTCAAGGCAAACGACACGACGCCGAGTAGCATCATCACGTAAGTCGCATAGGCCGGCCCAGGTTGATTATTGCGAAATCGTGCATCGAAAGCGCTGAAGTGCAATGCGTCAAAAAACGGTTGTGCTCCAATCGACGGATCCATGAACGTGGGTACCAGTTCATCCGGCAACACATAGGCAAAGACGTGATGCGGATTGACCAGCCCGCCGATCACTGCGCATCCCAATAATCCCAACCAGAAGGTTGGCCCACGTCCATCGTTCTCGTTTGGCTGCAGCAATGAGCCGATCAACCAAAACACAATGATGAACGGGCCGAGGATAAACCAGCTGTCGTGATTAACCCAGTGTACGTGGAGCAGAAAAATCGCCGCCGGAGCCAACCAGCGGCGGTGCCAATGCGGTGACGCAGGCAAAATCCACATGAGGATCGCCAGATCCATGTATGAACACAACGTTGGCTGCATCATCGGCAGGCGGCCGTTGGCGGCGATTAACGCAACAGCTACGACCATCGCCGATAGAGCTAGCCCACTGCTCGGCCGCCTTGTACACAACAGAAACATTGTCGTGATCAAGACGATGCCGCAACGCATCAATACCACGCCCGCGCCGCCGAATTGTTGGAAGACCCAATACAGGCCAATGTCAAATCCCCAGGCGTGGTTGATCCAGACATCGTTGGCCGTCGTGTGACAAAACGGATCGACGCCGTATTGGTATTGGCCTTTGGCGATCAATCGCCCGGTGGCCAGGTGCGTCCATACGTCGGCATTGCGAATCACAGCGCAGCCCAGGAGCGCTGCCAATGCCACAACTGCCAACACGAGTAAGCCGTCCAACCAGCCGGTGCCAGCGTCCGTGCCTTGATCTTTCGTGGTCATGAAATCATCTTATGACTGGAAAGTTAATAGCAAAACGCGCGAGCCACGCGAAGGAACGGGTGTTCCTTCGCGTGGCTCGTGCGCTGCCAGAACTTGTACAGACTAGATACTGGACCCAAAGCGCAAACGGAACTGCACAAAGTCGGCAGCCGAAATCGTGCCATCATAGTCAAAGTCGAATGCGACATTCACGCCGCCGAAGGCCAACCGGAAAGCAATGAAATCGTCTGCCGCGACCGACTTATCACCATTGACGTCGCCGAATAGCCGATGGAACGTGGTCGTACTATTACCGCCAGCAGAGCCGTTGCTATCGCCATCAAGATTGACGCCGCCGGTGGTGATTTGAGCGCCTAAGATGGTGAGCGTGTAGTTTCCGTCGTTGACTGAGCCGAACTCGGTGTTCGCTCCCGTAAACGTCAGCTTCGCAACCGTCTGAATCGGCGTTGTGAGAGAAAGATCGACATTGACCGTAACCGGCCCGTTCGGTCCAATCAGTTGAAACGCCGCGGACGGAGCACCGGCAAATGTCACGATCTTATTGAACACCACCTGCAATTGATCGACGCGCGATCTCTGGCTGGTGCCATCGCCGATGTTCACGCCTTGAACGTTGGGCGCTTGCTGCACGACGGTGTAGACTTCACCGGCTTTATATGTGCCATTTCCTAGTCCCAGACCGCCAAGCCTTGCACCGGCGTTGCTTAGGATCGTGTCGTCGTCAATCAAGTCGAGGCGAATTGTGCCGTTGCCGTAACCGGTATCGACGTGAACTTCCCAAACCTTCGGATCGGCCGTGGGATTGACGCCGTGAACTCCTGCGCCGGTCATGCCGGTAGTGACCAGTACGAAGTCGCTTACATCCATGCTCGGGACAGGATCACTGAACGTGACTAGATAATGGACATCGCCATCAGGTGCAGGGGACACATCGCCGCGGACGATG
>JANLTA010000845.1:0-3623 GCA_031362705.1 Gemmataceae bacterium
GTTCGTGAAGAAACCATCGCCCTTTTTTACCCGTTTCATTTCCTCTACGAAAGGATGGTCTTTCCCATGGCAGTCAAGAACAGTCCCCAGAAACCGCCGGCGGCTGCGCCAGAAAACGCGAAGCAACGGCCGGCCCACGAAATCCGCCTTGGCCGCGTCAAGGCCACGATCTGGGCCAACCAGGGCGACAACGGGACGTGGTACAACGTCACGTTGTCTCGGAATTACAAGGACGGCGAGGAGTGGAAATCGTCGGCAAGCTTTGGCCGCGACGAATTGCTGACCGTCGCCAAGGCCGCGGACATGGCCAACACCTGGATCTGCGAACCATGATGCCTCCATTGTCACAGGGGTTGATCCTCCGGCGGCGTGGGGATTGTCCCCATCGCCGCTGGTTTCGGATTTGGGAATTTAGCCCCCGGGCAGTTTTGCGCGGGGGCCTTGCTGCTTGATGATTGAGTTTATCGGGCGTTGAGGCTTTGAGCCAGCGGATAGTAGCGGCGAGGAATCTTGTCCGGTTTTGTTTGGCATCGCCCGCTTCTCATCAATCGAGCGCCCGCCAATATGATGGCATCAGGAATCGCCGTCACATGGAATCGGACAACAAGGAAGCAACTCATGGTCGAGACACGACAAGCGCTGCTGAAGGTCCTGGCTGGACTCGGTGAAGCGTCGCAATTCGTATCCGTTGGTCAAGTTCCTGCTGTCTTACCTGGGCTGGAAGTGGAGGGGGTTGGTTCCATCGGCGTTCCCGTGGCGCCGGCGGATGCGAAACGGATTATCGGCAAGGCGAGCCAAGCGCCGTATGGCCTGGGCGAGGCGACGATCGTCGATACGGACGTTCGCCGCGTCTGGCAGTTGGAGCCGTCGCAGTTCGCCTTGCGGAATGACGCATGGAATGAAGCGTTGACGGGCATCGTTGATGCGGTCAAGCGCGACCTCGGCATTCGCGGCAAAGTGAACGCCGAGCTTTACAAATTGCTTGTGTATGACAAAGGGAGCTTTTTCAAGCCGCACCGCGACACAGAGAAGATTCCCGGAATGTTCGGCACATTGGTCGTGTGTTTGCCGTCGCGCCATGAAGGGGGCACGCTGATTCTTGGGCACGATGGGCAGACGAAGCGGATCGACTTTGGCGGCAAGGACTCGGAGTATCAGACGCGGTACGTTGCGTTCTACGCCGACTGCCGACATGAAGTTACGCCGGTGAAATCGGGATACCGCGTTTGCCTGGTTTACAATCTGGCCAGCGCCAGCAAGAAACAGCCGGCAGCGCCGCATTATGCCGAAGCAGTTGCGGAGGCAGCCCAGTTGCTCAAGAAGCTGTTTTCGGCGCCAGAGCCGTTGAACAAGTTGGCGATCCCGTTCACGCATCAGTACACCGAAGCGGGGTTTGATCCCAAGCAGTTGAAAGGCGCCGACCGCGCCCACGCTGAAGTTCTGATCCGCGCTGCTCAGTCATTGGATTATGAATCCTACTTCGCGCTCTTGATGTTGCATCAAGAGGGCATCCCGGATTATGGCACGATTGACCACGGCGATTCATGGGGCCGCCGAGGTTCGCGTTGGTCCCATGATGACGACGATGAAGAAGACTCCGGCGAAGATTCTGATGGCGAGTTCGAGGAGATCTTCGATGAAGAATTGAAGCTCGAACACTGGCGCGATTCCGAAGGCCGGGAGCAAACCTTCGGCACGATCCACTTCGAGGACAACGAGATTCTCGGCCTCGATGACAAGGAGGGCTGGTCTTACAAGCAAGAAGTTCGTGAGGCGACCGGCAACGAAGGGGCGTCGATGGATCGCTGGTATCGGCAAGCGGTCCTGGTGATTTGGCCGCGCGAACGGCACTTCGAAGTGCTGGCTGGCGAGGGACCAGCGTCGGCGATCCCGGCTCTCGAAAAGCTGGTGGCGGAGAGCAAGACGGCGAAAGACCTCGTGGCTTGCGGCAAGGTGGCCAAGGCGATCATCGAGAACTGGGAAGGCCACGATCCGTATGGGCATGGCAACAGAACGTGCTCGGGGCCGATGCTGCGAGCGCTCGAACGCATCGGCGACGAGAAGTTGGCCATGCGGTTCCTGCGCGAAGTGTTGCCCAAGAGCTTCAACGGTTCCGAAGGCGAGGCTCTGCATGATCTGTGTCAATGCATCGGCTGGAGAGCATTGACGCCCGCATTTCAAGAGTTTCTTGCTCATCAGAAACCGTCCGATTATCGCACGCATCTGAACCAGATCGTCACCATCTGCGAACACCTGTGCTGCGATCCGCCGGCCTTGAGCAAAGAACGTCGCGCCGCTTGTGGCTTGATTGCCAATGAGTTGATGAAAGTCGTCGAACGGTTTGACAAAGTGCCGCCGAGCCGCTGGGATGGCGGCAGGCTCGCCGCTTATGGATTCGGCCAAGCTACCGTCGATCTCGATGAAGACGAAGATGACGCCGACTTCGATGAGGACGAAGATGAAATGGAAGGAGAAGGCAAGGACATTGCCGAACCAAAGCGTCAACCGAGCGAGGACGAGCAGGAAGCGTTGACGTTGCAGCAACGCGGCAACAAACGCATTGGCATTGTCGCGAGCATGATGCGTCTGCTTTCAGCCATCGGCGCCAGCGAGCATTTGACCGATTTCCATGCCCATGTGCTCGCTGACACCGCACATTACGATCTTCGCGCCGTGGTCATTCCGGATGTGCAGGCTCTTTACGCGCAGCCGATCTCGACCGCTTCCGGACGCCACGCCGCTGCTCGGTTGATGCAACATTGCATCAAAGAACTGCGCGACGCGACGGCGCAGCAGCCCCAGCCGCCGAAGGACTGGAAGCGCGAGGCCAAGCTGGGCTGCAAGTGCGAAGATTGCGCCGCCTTGAGCCGATTCTTGCGCGATCCGGCGGAACGGGTCGGCCGATTCCCCATGAACAAGCAGCGGCGTCAACACCTTCATCGGCAGATCGACCAACATGGCTGTGATTGCACGCACGTTACCGAGCGGAAGGGCTCGCCGCAAACGTTGGTCTGCACCAAGACGCAAAACTCTTACGAACGCAGCCGCAAGCAGTATGATACCGATCAAGTCGTGCTTGCCGAACTGCAGAAGCTCGAAGGCGCACCCTCGCGCCGAATCAGGAAATCATCTTAGTGCCGTTTTTTGGGCGTCGTCAATTCGCGTGGTTGTGACGTAACGCCGCGGTGCGAACGGGCGACCAGCTTGCGCAGCCGCCTCAGCTCGTCGCGGTCGGCCCAAACGATCCACATGTGCTGAGCAGGCGTTTGTCGGCCGTGGAGCCAGCCGCGTTCGATCCAGCCGCGCAGTTTGCCGTTGGGCATGTTCAATTCCCGAGCCAGCTCGGGCAGCCACCACTCATGAGAGCCTAACGGCGGCATGCAGGTTTTTTCGTTGGACAGGCCGTGCCGACAGAGCAGTTGCCGAACCAGCTCCTTGTTGAACGATCCGCTTCGCCTCGGCGGCGCGAAGCCTTCCTGATTCAGTCTGTCGGCCATCTCCTTGGCATTGAGGCCTTCTTTGCGCAGATCCACCAGACGCTGGCAAAGTTGCTCGAAATCCCGCAGGCTCTCATAGCATCTCCCGGGGCGAACGATCTCGTGCTGGCTGGTGAAACCGCCTTG